>CAMLFJ010000279.1 GCA_946479205.1 uncultured bacterium
CGCATCACCCCGAAGACGAGCAGCGAGACCCCGACCAGGACGGGCAGCGCCAGCAGGACGCGGCGGACGACGTAGCCCTGGAGGCCCGCCCCTCCTACTGCAGCCACACCTGGGTCAGCACCAGGTCGAAGTTCGGGTGGAGCTTGAACCCCTGCACGCGCTTGCGGTAGACGATGACCTGCTTGCCGTGGTCCACGAAGATCCACGGCGCGTCCTCCACCACGAGGCGCTGCGCCTCCTTGTAGAGCGGGATGCGCTCCTTCTCGTCGATGGTGGTGCGGCCCTTGCGGAGCAGCTCATCGACCCGCGGGTTCTGGTAGAACCCCGCGTTGAATGCGGGCGGGAACCGGTCGGAGGACAGCAGCATGTACATCATGTGGTCCGGATCGCCGATGGACGGGTTCCAGGACATCTCGGCCATGTCGGGCGCGTCGAGATACTTCTTGAGATAGGCGCCCCACTCCATGGTCTGGATCTTGGCCCGCACGCCCACCGCGGCCAGGTTCGCCTGGATCACGGTGCCCATCTCGACGGGCGACTGCATGCCGGATCCGGACTCGGGCACGAAGAAGGTCACGTCGAAGCCGCTGGCGAAGCCGGCTTCCTTCAGCAGCGCCTTGGCCTTCTCGGGATCGTACGGGTACCGCTGGGTCTTGTCCTCGTGGTACGGCCCGTAGACCGGCGAGAGCGGCGTGGTCGCCACGATCGCGGTGCCCTTCAGGATGTCGCGGATGATCGCGTCCTTCTGCACCGCGTAGTTGAGCGCCTGGCGCACCCGCTTGTCCTTGAGCGCGGCGTGCCGGGTGTTGAGCGCCACGTACCAGACCGCCGAGGAGTTGGTCTCCGCGACGACCACGTCAGGGTCTTTCCGCAAATCGGCCAGGCTGTCGGGCGGCACGTCCATGGTCAGGTCGATCTCGCCGGTCTTGATCGCGGACAGCCGCGCCTGCGCCTCGATGATCGGCACGTAGATGGCCTGGCGGACCTTCGGCGCCCCGCCCCAGTACTGGTCGTAACGCGCGAGCACCACGCGCACCCCCGGCTCCCACGTCTCGAGCTTGAAGGGGCCGGTGCCCACCGGATGCTTCACGATGTCCTTGCCCCACTTCTTGAGCGCCTCGGGGCTGTAGATGTAGAGCGAGTGGTGCGCGAGGTATTGCAGGAACGGGGTCAGCGGCGACTTGAGCCGGATCTGCACGGTGGTCGGGTTCACCACCTCGACGCCCGCCACGTTGCCGAGGAAGCCCTTCACGTAGGGATAGGTCCCGGTCGCGTAGAAGGGCCCCTGGTCGTTCAGCTGCCGGTCGAAGCAGAACTTCACCGCCTCCGCGGTCAGCGGGGTGCCGTCGTGGAACTTCACGTTCGGGCGCAGCTGGAAGGTGTAGGTGAGCCCGTCCTTGGAGATGTCCCACGACTGGGCCAGCCCGGGGATGATCTTGTAGGTGCCGAGCTCCTGCGCGGTGAGTCCCTCGAACATGCGCTTGATGACGCGCGTGGAGTTGAGATCGGTGATCTGGGGCGGGTCCATGGTCACCGGCTCGGCGAGCAGCCCGATCACCATCGCGTCCTTCGGCGGCGCCGCCGTCGCGGGAGAGACGGCAACGACGGCCAGCAGCACCAGCCCGATTCCCCACGCGCGGCGTCTCGACATACGTTCCTCCCTCGAAGTGGTCCCGCTAAATGCCCCGCATAGTGCCCCAAGGGGCGCGGCTTGGCAACGGCCTCGCGCGGGGCTAAGATCGCCTGGTCTCTCACCGAACCAGGAGGAACTCGAGATGGCCAAGCGGATGCTCTTCATCGGCGCGGGTGCGATCGGCAGCTACCTGGGCGCGTTCCTCGCGCGGGCCGGCCACGAGGTCACCCTGGTCGATCCGTGGCCCGAGCAGGTCGAGACGCTGCGCCGCCAGGGCATCGCGGTCACCGGGCCCCACGATCCCTTCGAGGCCAAGCCGGTCGCGCTGCACGTGCACGAGCTCCAGCGGCTCGGCTCTGACTTCGACATCGGGTTCATCGCGATGAAGGCCTACGACACCGCGTGGGCCACCTGGATGGCGCTGCCGCACCTCAAGCCCGAGGGCTACCTGGTCTCCGCCCAGAACTGCTGGAACGATCCGATCGTGGCCGGCATCGCGGGCGCGGAGCGCTCGGTCGGCCTCATCATGTCAAAGATCGGCGTCGCCCTCTGGAAACCGGGCCAGGTGGAGCGCGGCATGGAGAAGGGCCAGGGCGCCGGGCACGACGTGTTCCGGGCCGGCGAGCACGACGGGCGCATCACCGAGCGCGTCACCGAGCTGGCCGACATCATGAGCGTGGTGGACGGGGCGCGGCCCACCGACAACCTGTGGGGCGAGCGCTGGTCCAAGCTCTGCGCGAACTGCATGGGCAACCCGGTGCAGGCCATGACCGGGCTCGGCTCGGTCGAGATCGCGAAACAGGCGCGCGGCCGCGAGATCACCATCCGGATCGCGCAGGAGTCCGCCGCGGTGGGGCTCAAGCTCGGCTACCGCATCCCCAAGTTCAACGGCCGCGAGGCCGAGCAGTGGGCGCAGGCCGGCCGCCCCGACGTGTACCAGGAGCTCGACGCCGCGCTCACCCCCAAGGAGGGCGGCTCCGCCCGCAACTGGCGCGCCTCCATGGCCCAGGACGCGATCAAGGGCCGGCGCAGCGAGATCGACTACATGAACGGGCTCGTGGTGGACAAGGGCCGCGAGGTCGGCGTGCCCACCCCGGTGTCGAGCGCGGTGGTCGCGCTGATGCGCGAGGTCGACGCGGGCACGCGGAAGCCCGCGGCCGAGCACATCGAGCTCGCGCTCACGCGCGCGGGGAGCTGATCCGCCTCCGGATCAGCGAAATGGGGCGGGATCAGCGAACCGGGGGCAGCTCGCTGACCCGCAGGTTGGAGAAGAGCACCTCCATGCCGCGCTGGTCCACGTAGAGACCCAGCGTGCCGCCGGCCTCCGCGGCCAGCTCCGCGGTCGCGACCGGGCGCCCGTTGACGTAGGCCACGATGGACCGGTCGCGCAGCTCGACGGCCAGCGTGTTCGGAGCTCCGTACTCGGTCTTCACGCTCCGGGTCGCGGTGGGCGGCACCGGATAGTTCCACTTCCCGCCGATCCAGCTCGCCACCCGATAGGTCCCGTTGGCGGTGAGCCCGAAGGTGGCGAAGGTGCGGTTGTCGGCCCCGCCGCGGCTCGCGAACATGAGGCCGAACGCGCCTTCGCGCGTGCCCTTGCGCAGGCGGGCGGTGACCTCGATGCGCACGCCGGCCGGGAACACCTCCGGGCGCACCGGCCCGAGCAGGCAGGGGGCCGAGGCCGCGATGTTCTCGACCACGAAGCCGTCGTCCGCGTAGTGCGACCGGCAGAGGGTGCCCGCGCCCGCCGCCCAGTTGCGGGGCGCGCGGAGATCGTCGTCGAACATGACGCGGGGGCCGGCCGCGATCACGGTGCGCGACTCGGTCGCGGGCGCGCAGCCGGTGGCGAGAAGCGCCAGCGCCAGCGTGAGGACGAGCCGCGACATCGATCGCCTCCAGGATCGTGAGGGTGAGCACCGCTGGCCGTCGGCCATCTCATCTTTTACACTACCCGGGGCTCCAACGACAACGAGGGGGTGTACCCATGCGCGGCATCGTCTTCACCGGCAACCGGCGGCTCGAGCTCCGAGACTTCCCCGATCCGACGCCCGGCCCGGGCGAGGTGGTGCTGGAGATCAAGGCCTCCGGCATGTGCGGCAGCGATCTCAAGTTCTACCGCGCGGACGGCAACGAGACCGCCTCCCTCGGCCTCGGCGGCAGCGGCAAGCAGGTGATCGCGGGGCACGAGCCGTGCGGGGTGATCGCGGCGCTCGGCCCCGGCGTGAGCCCGACCGAGGGACGCGTGGGCCAGCGGGTGATGAATCATCACTACACCGGCTGCGGCCACTGCAAGCACTGCCGGGTCGGGTGGTCGCAGCTCTGCAAGGCCGGCATCACCGTGTTCGGCGCCACCGGCGACGGCGCGCACGCGAAGTACATGAAGGTGCCCGCCCGCACCAACGTGCCCCTGCCCGACGAGCTCACCTTCGAGGAGGGCGCGGCGGTCTCCTGCGGCACCGGCACCGCCTACGGCGCCCTCAAGCGCATCGACGTGTCGGGGCGCGACACCCTCGCCGTGTTCGGGCAGGGCCCGGTCGGCCTCTCCGCCACCCTGCTCGGGGTGGCGATGGGCGCGCGGGTCATCGCGGTGGACATCTCCCCGGAGCGGCTCGGCCTCGCGAAGGAGTTCGGCGCCGACGCGGTCGTCAACTCGCGCGAGACCGATCCGGTGAAGGCGATCATGGAGCTGACCCGCGGCGAGGGCGCGGAGGCCACGATGGACTGCACCGGGCTGCCCGAGCCGCGGGTGGCCGCGGTGCAGAGCGCGGCCACGTGGGGACGCATGTGCTTCGTGGGCGAGGGCGGGGCCACCAGCATCGACGTGAGCCGCGACCTGATCCGCAAGCAGCTCACCCTGGTGGCGTCGTGGACGTTCAGCAGCATGGGCCAGTGGGAGTGCGCGCGCTTCGTGGCCGACCGCAAGATCCCGCTCGGCCGGATCTTCACCGATCATTTCCGCCTGGATGAAGCGGCGGCCGCCTACCAGCGCTTCGACACGCAGACCACCGGCAAGGGCGTGTTCACCTCGTTCTAGGAGACGCATCATGCCCGACGTCAAGATCCTCGGCATTGCCGGCAGCCTGCGCCAGGCGTCCTTCAACCGCTTCGCGCTCCGCGCCGCCCAGTCGCTGCTGCCTCCGGGGGCGAGCCTCGACATTTTCGAGCTCGAGGGTATTCCCCCGTACAACCAGGACCACGAGAAGCAGCCGCCGGCCCGCGTGGTGGAGCTCAAGGCAAAGGTGCGCGCGGCCGACGCGGTGCTCTTCTCGACTCCCGAGTACAACTACTCGATGCCCGGCGTGCTCAAGAACGCGATCGACTGGGCCTCGCGGCCGTACGGCGACAGCGCGTGGCAGGGCAAGCCGGTGGCGGTGATGGGCGCCTCGGTGGGCATGCTGGGCAGCGCGCGCGCCCAGTACCATCTGCGCCAGTGCTTCGTCTTCCTCAACATGTACCCGGTCAACCAGCCGGAGGTGCTGATCGCCAACGCGGCCCAGCGCTTCAACGA
>CAMLFJ010000280.1 GCA_946479205.1 uncultured bacterium
GAGCATACCGGCGTCGGCCGTCGGGCGGATGGGCGGGACGGCGACGGTGTGGCTCTGAAGGATGGCCACGCCGAGCCCCGGGCCGTCGAGACGGGGCTGCAGAACGCGGAGCGAGTGGAGGTTCTCGAGGGCCTCGTGGGAGACGAGCGTGTCGTCGTCCAGGGACGCGAAGGGCTGTACGCCGGTGCCCGCGTCAGGGAGATCTCGGGCCAGAGCACGCCCAAGGGAGGGTCACATGCGGGGCACTGAGCGACGGTTGGACGTTGAGGCGCAGAGGCTGCTCAAGGACTTCGCGACCCATCTGAACCGGACCGTGCCGCAACCCGAGCCGGCCGAGTGGCCCCGACTCTACGACTTCATCATCCACGTGACCCGACGCCAGGCGCCCTCCCCCGAGGCAGTGGGCCACGCCTTGATTCAGGAGGGGCTGGATTGGGACGAGGTCGAGCCCTACGTCACCTTTTACGGACGGGGCATCGCCCTCCTGGGCCGTGCGCGGGAAACGGCGCTCGCAAGAGCGGCGGCGAGGCGGCCGGAGACGAAGAAGGGACCTTCCGTCCGGAGACCCCACAGTCGCTAGGCCGCCCAGCCCAGGAATATGAGCCGGATGGAGGATACCGCTGCCCGCTTCCTCGTCCCAGGATGGGGGAGGCGGCCAGGTCAGGCCCGAAGAGGAGGCTACGATGAGCGCGAGACGCGATCTGCTGGCCGAGCTCGAGTTGACCATGGTGCCCTCGATGACACGGCCGGAGGCCGGCCCCGAGCCACCGCCGGGAGGGTATCTCGATTCCGCGGGCAGCCGAACGTGCCTGCGTCACTTCTGGTGCCGGATTACGCGGCAGGAGGTCGAGGTCGAGTTCGAGACCGCGCCGCGCCTGCTGTTGCCCGGGCGCATCAGCGGCGTGAAGCGCTGCTCGGCCTTCGAGCAGCCGACCGACGTCGCCTGCGGCCGCCACTGCGTCGACTCGTGGTTCCGCTACCAGTGGCCCGAGGCGCTGTACGTCGCTGACCACCACCGGCCTCCCGTGCCGTAGGCCGGCAGCTCCTGCCGTCACCGTGGCCGCCTACCCGACCGCCGGCAGCACCTTCCCGCCGACCTCGACCGACTTGGCGTCTACCAGAATGACGGCCAGGACACAGGGCGCGGGGCCCCGATTGACCCAGTTGTGGATCGTCCCCCGCTGCACCATGACGTCGCCTGCCTTCAGGTGGACGACCGAGTCGTCCAGCTCCATGTCGATCTCACCGGCGATGACGACGATGTAGTCGATCGAGTCCGTTCGGTGATTGCGGGCCGCCAGACCCGGCGCGAACTCGATCACGCGGAAGATCGTCCCGTTCTTCAACGTCGTGCCGACCTTTCGCAGACCTTCGTCGGCTTGGCCATCGTTGTTCGCGGGGAAGCCTTCGGTGGTCCAGATGTTACAGGCCGTCGCTCCCGGCCGACCCGTGAAGACGTTCGTCGCGACCTCGTCGATCTTGACGATCGCGCGGCCATTCGTGTCGTGGCCCGTGATGACCCGGCGTACCTGGAGCGCCATGTCTCGCCTCCTAGCCTGACGATGCCTGGTGCTTGATCGTCAGGACCGGGCACGGAGCGAGCCGCACCACCTTCTCGGCCACGCTGCCCATGAGCACGTGCTTAAGGCCGGTGCGGCCGTGCGTGCTCATGACGATGAGATCCGTGCCCCGCTCCTGGGCGACGCGGACGATGGTCTCGGCCGGGTGCCCCATGGCGACCTCGACTTCCCATGGGCCCTGGAAGGCATTCGCCACGAGGTCGCGGAGCTGGGTCAGCGCCTCCTCGCTACGGTCGCGGCGCACGACCTCCGGCTGCGACAGGAGCGGCGTGCCGCCGACGCGCCCTCCGGCGACCGGATCGAAGTCGCCCTGTGACCCGACCACCGGCGCCCCGGTGACATAGTGGACGTCCGTCCGGGTATCCGTCGGGAGGACGTGGAGCAGGGTCACCTTGGCGCGATGGAGGGCCGCTTCCTCGATCGCGTAGCGCAAGGCGCTGTTCGCGGGCCCTGAAAAGTCCGTCGGCACGAGGAGATGCTTGAAGGCCATGTCGGTTCCTCCTAGTCCTTCGGCAGCCCGAGGACGCGTTCGGCGAGGATGTTGCGCATGACTTCCGAGGTTCCGCCCTGGATCGTGTTCCCGCGGGAGCGGAGGGCGCGGTACTGCCACCGCGCGTCGTCCACCGCCCACTCGCTGCCCGCCCAGAGCGCGGCATAGGGGCCCTGCAGCTCGAGCCCCAGCTCGGCGACCTTCTGCCAGGTCTCGCTGAAGAACAGCTTCGAGGCCGAGCCCGCCGGCCCGGCCGGCTCACCCTTCACGAGCTGGGTGAGGACCCGCAGGTTCGCGTATCGCAGCGTCTCCATGTCGATGTAGAGCTGGGCCAGCCGCTGCCGGACGAGAGGATCGCGGGCGGCGGGCGGGCCCCCGCGGGTCGGCTTCCGGGCGAGGTCGAGCAGCTCCGCCAGGCCCTGGCGAAGAACGAGCTGACGCGTGAGCGTCCGGGGTCCGCGCTCGAACATGAGGGTCGTGATCGCCACCTCCCAGCCGCCGTTCTCGCGGCCCAGCACGTTGCTCTCCGGCACCTCCACCCCGTCCAGGTAGACCTCGCTGAACTCGCTGTCGCCACTCATCTGGCGTAGTGGGCGCACCGTGAATCCGCGGCTCGCCATGTCCACCAGGAAGTACGTCAGCCCCCGGTGCCGCGGGGCGGCCGGATCCGTGCGCGCCAGCACCGTGCACCAGTTCGCGTAGTGCGCGAAGGAGGTCCACACCTTCTGCCCGGTGAGCAGGTAGCCGCCCGCTCTGCGCTCGGCTCGCGTTCCGAGCGAGGCGAGGTCGCTTCCCGCCCCGGGCTCCGAGAACCCCTGACAGAAGATGTGGGTGGCGGCCAGGATGCGGGGCAGGTGGAGGCGCTTCTGCTCCTCCGTGCCGTGAGCCATGATGGCGGGGCCGGCCATGTCGAGGCCGATCGCGTTGGCGAGCTCGGGCGCGCGCGCCCGGGCCATCTCCTCGTAGAAGATGACCTGCTCCATCACGCTGCCCCCTCGGCCGCCGTATGCGACCGGCCAGTGCAGCCCGACGTAGCCGGCCGCGTGAAGCTGTCGCTGCCAGCCGATGAGGGCCTCCGCCCGCGCCTCGCGGCTCATGGCCTGCCGGGTCCTCTCCCAGTCCCCGGGGCAATGCTCCTCGAGCCAGGCGCGCAGCTCGTCCCGGAAGGCGACCTCCGAGGCGGATAGCTTGAAGTCCACGCCAGCAGCCTACTACTGAATCAGGTTCTACACCGGGGCTAGCGGCGATTGCCGGCGGTCCGTATTCGCTGCAAGATGCTTGCGGTGGGCCCCTGGAGGGCCAGGCGGACCGAGAGGTCATGCGCATGACGATCGAGGAGGGCTCCGTGATGGAAACCCGCGAGTTGCACGTCGAACCGTCGAACGTTGACAGTATGCGGGCCGAGGCCGGGCCAGTCGCTCGAGTGGTGGGGGCTCGACCGGTCGGCTCGAGGGCTGCGGGTGCCCTTGCACTGGGAGCCCTCGCCTTTGGCGCGCTGGCGGTCGGCGCGCTCGCCATCGGCCGCCTCGCCATCCACAGGTTAACGGTCGGCCGGTCGGCGATCACGTCCCTGAAGATCGGCGAGCTCGAGGTCGGTACGCTGCGCGTTCGCACCCTGCACGTGCTCGACGCGCCCGACCGGCAGTCATGAGCCGGGCCGGCGAAGACCGACCGCGTCATCGACCCCGCGGATGACGGCGCGACCGCGTGCAGTCTCCATCTTCCAGAGCCTGCTGGGCAGCCTCGGCGTCGTGATCCTGCTGCTGGGCGGCGCCACCATCGCGCTGACCTTCGTGGGCTCGAAACAGACCGCCGAGGATCTGGCCGGCGTGCTGCTCGAGAAGACGGTGAGCCAGGTCGAGCTCAACCTGCGCCAGTTCTTCGAGCCCGCCACTCGGGCGCTCGAGCTGCTGCGCGGATGGGAGGCGGCCGGGCTGCTCGATCCCGACGACGCGGCGGCCATGAACCGTCTGCTCGTCCCGCTGCTGGGCAGCGATCGCCAGCTCTCCGCGGTCATGGTGGCGGACGTGCGGGGGCGCGAGCACATCCTGGTTCACTTCGGCGCGACCTGGCGCAGCCGGCAGACCCGGCGGGACACATGGGGCTCGCGCGCGGCCTGGCTCGAGTGGAGCGACGAGCACGCCACCCCGACCGTCTCGACGCGGCCGAGCGACTACGACCCGCGCCAGCGCCCCTGGTACCGCGGCGCGGTGGCGGCCCGGCCGCAGGCCGGGGAGCGCGTCCACTGGACGGAGCCGTACCAGTTCTACACCGCCGGAGCGCCCGGCATGACCGCGGCGATGGCGTTCGACGGGCGGGACCGGCGGGCGCGCGTGGTGGGCGTGGATGTCCTGCTGACCGACATCTCCGCCTTCACCACCGCGCTGCGGGCCGGCGCGCACGGCCAGGTCACGGTCCTCACCGAGGAGGGCCGCGTGATCGGACTGCCCCACGAGGTGGGAGACCGCGACGCGGCCGCGCAGCTCCAGGCGCTCCTGAAGCGACCCGAGGAGATCGGCAGCCTGCTGCTGGCGGAGGCCACCCACGCCCTGGCGAGCCACTCGCCTGCGCGCGGCCCCCGCCGGCTGCTGATCGGCGGCGAGCCCTGGTGGGTGGATCGCCGGCCGTTTGCGCTGGGGCTGGGCCGCCAGCTCAGGATCGAGGTCATGGTGCCGGAGTCCGATCTGATCGGCGGGCTGACGCACCTGCGCCTGGGCATCGCGCTCGTGACGGCCGCCGCGCTCGGGCTCGCCATCCTGTACTCCTTCCGGCTCGCCCGGCGCTTCAGCCGGCCCATCGCGGCGCTGGTCGCGGAGAGCGAGCGGATCAGCCGGGGTGATCTGGATGGAGGGCCCTCGATGACCTCCCGGATCCGGGAGGTGCACCTCCTGACGGATGCCCACGGCCGGATGCGGGGCTCGCTCAAGACGCTGCTGCGCCTCGAGAGGGATCTGCAGGTCGCCCGCCGGATCCAGCAGGACACGCTGCCCGAGCGGATCCCGGTCGTGCCCGGCTTCGACATCCACGGATGGAACGAGCCCGCGGAGGAGACCGGCGGC
>CAMLFJ010000281.1 GCA_946479205.1 uncultured bacterium
CAGCGCCTCGCACGAGACGCGCCTCAAGATGGCGACGCTCGCGGTCGAGAACTGCATGGCCGTGCTCGAGGGCAAGACCCCGCCAACCCCGGTGAATCCCGAGGTCCTCAAGCGGGCCTAGCCGTGGACCTCCTGCTCCTCGACCGGGTCAGCAAGCGCTTCGGCGCGGACGACCCGCCCGCGGTGGACGGCCTCTCACTCCGGGTGACCGAGGGGGAGATCCTCGCGCTGCTCGGGCCGTCCGGCTGCGGCAAGACCACCACCCTGCGCCTCATCGCCGGCCTCGAGAGCCCCGACGCGGGCACCATCACCCTGCGCGGCCAGATCGTGGCCGGGCCCGGGCGCGCCGTCCCACCCGAGGACCGCGGGGTCGGCATCGTCTTCCAGGACTACGCGCTCTTCCCCCACCTGACCGTCGCCGACAACGTGGCCTTCGGCCTGCCGCGCGCGGCCCGGCGGAGTCGCGTCGAGCCGGTCCTCGAGCTGGTCGGGCTCGGCGGCTTCGGCCCGCGCTACCCGCACGAGCTCTCGGGCGGCCAGCAGCAGCGCGTGGCCCTCGCGCGCGCGCTCGCGCCCGCCCCGGCCCTGATGCTGCTCGACGAACCCTTCTCCAACCTGGACGCGGATCTCCGCGCCCAGATGCGCGACGAGGTGGAGCGCATTCTCCGGACGAGCGGCACCACCGCGGTCTTCGTCACCCACGACCAGGAGGAGGCTTTCACGCTGGCCGATCGCGTGGGCGTGCTCCAGGCCGGGCGGATCGAGCAGCTCGCGCCCCCGCAGGAGCTCTACCACCGGCCTGCCACGCGGTTCGTGGCCGCCTTCGTGGGCGCCGCCGACTTCCTCCCCGGCGTGGTGACCGCCCAGGGCATCGTCACCGAGGTGGGGACGTTCGCCAACGTCGATCAGCTCGCGGCGGGCGGCCGCGTCGACGTGATGATCCGCCCCGACGACATCACCTTCGTGCCGCAGGCCGACGGCACCGGCACCATCACCCGCCGTTACTTCCGCGGCTCGGAGACGGTGTACTGCATCCGCCTGCCCTCGGGCGACCGGGTCCACTCGTCCCAGCCCTCGGCCTCGGTGCTGCCGACCGGCATGCGGGTCCGCGCGGAAGCCCACGTCCTCCACGTGGTGGCCTTCGAAAAGTAGTCCCCACCTCATCACCCTCTCCCCTCAGGGGAGAGGGCGGGGTGAGGGGTGGTCCTTCACGCTACCGGCGCGAGGAGGTCAGCCGGATCAGCAGCACCACCGGCAGCAGCCCCACCGCCACCAGCGCCAGCGCGGGCACCGCCGCCTCCTGCCACATCGATTCCGCGGTGCGCTCCCAGATCTCCACCGCGAGCGTATTGAGCCCGTAGGGCCGCAATAGCAGCGTGGCCGGCATCTCCTTCATGGTCTCGACGAAGATGAGCACGACCGCGGTGAGCAGCCCGCCCCGCATGAGGGGCAGGTGCACGCGGCGAAGCGCCGAGCCCGCCCGGGCGCCGAGGACCCGCGCCGCGTCGTCGAGGCTCGGCGGGATCTTGCCGAGGCTCGCGTCCACCGTCTGCAGGCCCACCGCGAGGAAGCGCACCACGTAGGCCAGGACGAGGCCGGCGGCGGAGCCGGTGAGCAGCAGGCCGAGAGGCCGGCCGAGGACGCGCTCGAGCGAGGGCACCAGCGCGTGGTCGGCCCAGGCGAGCGGCAGCAGCACGCCCACCGCGATCACCGCGCCCGGCAGCGCGTAGCCCATCGAGACGAGCTGGGCGGCCACGCGCACGGTGGCGGTGCCGTGGAGGCGGCCCGCGTAGGCGAGCAGCACCGCGAGGACGGAGGCCACCGCGGCGGTGACGCCCGCCAGCGCGCAGGTGCTCCAGAGCAGCGCGGCGAAGTCGGGGGCCACGTGCCGCGCGCGGATCGCGGTGATCGCCCACCACGCGAGCTGGCCCACCGGGAGCAGGAACGCGAGCCCGAGCACGCCCACGCAGGCCCCGGTCGCCGCCGCGGCCCGCCATCCGGCCAGGCGCAGCGGCTCCACCACCGGCCGGCGCCGGTCGCCCTGCGTGAAGCGGGCGCGACCTCGCGAGTGCCGCTCGAGCAGGAGCAGGCCCGCCGCGAAGAGGAGCAGCACGCTGGCGAGCTGGGTCGCCGCGATGCGATCGAACATCCCGTACCAGACCCGGTAGATCGCCTCGGTCAGCGTGCGATAGCCGAAACTGGCGACCGTGCCGAAGTCGGCGAGCGCCTCCATCATCGCGAGCGCCACCCCCGCCGCCAGGGCCGGGCGCGCCAGGGGCACGGTGATGCGCAGGAACGCGCCGACGCGCGAGCGCCCCAGCATCCGGGCGGTCTCGGCGGAGGCGGCGCCCTGCTCGCGGAAGGCCACACGCGCGAGCAGGTAGACGTAGGGATAGAACACAAGGGTCATCATGACCACCACGCCGGCGTAGGAGCGGATCTCGGGCAGCCGCGCGCCGGGGCCGAGCCATCGGCGCACCTCGACCTGCAGGGGCCCCGCGTACTCGAAGAGGCCGATGAACGCGAACCCGATCACGTAGGCCGGCACGGCCAGCGGCAGGATCAGCGCCCATTCGAGCGCGCCGCGGCCCGGGAAGCGATGGTGCACGACGAGCCAGGCGAGCCCGCCCCCCACCGCGAGAGTGCCGGCGCCGACGCCGGCGAGCAGCAGCAGAGTCTGGCCCACCAGCTCGAGGAGCTGGGTACGCCAGAGATGGAGCCAGACGTCGCCCGCGGGAGCCGCGAGGGAGGAGACGACGGCCACGATGGGCACCGCGAGGACCGCCGCGATGGACACCGCGAGCCAGGTCCACAGAGACGGTCCCGCCGGCCGCAGGGCGAGCCCGCGGCCGGCGGGGACGATCGTCACGCGCGGGGGGCCGCCACCCGGCTTACTTGTAGCCCGCGCGATCCGCCAGCTTCGTCGCGGCCGCCTGGAACTCGCCGGCCGCCGCGATATTGGTGTCGTCCTGCTTGAACTTGCCCCACCCAGCGATGAGGGGATTCACGCCCGCCTGCGGGTTCGCCGGGTACTCGAAGTTCGAGTCGGCGAACATCTGCTGGGCCTCGGGGCTCGTGAGGAACTCGATCAGCTTGATCGCCTCGGCGCGGTTCTTCGCGTGGGTGGTGACCCCCGCGCCCGAGATGTTCACGTGCGTCCCGGTCGTCTGCTGGTTGGCCCAGAACGCGGCCACCGGGAACGCGGCGTCCTTGGCGAGGATGCGCCCGAGGTAGTACGTGTTGGTCAGGGCCACGTCGCATTGCCCGGCCGCGACCGCTTCCAGGATCTTGGTGTCGCCCTGGATGAGGGTGGGGTTGTTGGCGACCCAGCCCTTCACCATGCTCTCGGCCTTCGGCTCGCCGTACCGCTTGATCATGGTGGCCAGCAGCGACTGGTTGTAGATGTGGGTCGAGCTCCGCAGGCAGAGGCGGCCCTTCCACTTGGGATCGCCGAGGGCCTCGTAGGTGGAGAGCTCCTCCGGCTTCACCTTCTTGGTGTTGTACATGATGGTACGGGCGCGCACCGTGAGCCCGACCCACCGGCTCTCCGGATCGCGCAGGTGGGCGGGGATATTGGCCTGGATCTCGGGCGAGTCCACCTTGCCGAGCAGCCCCGCGCGCGCCGCGTTCCACAGGTTGCCCGCGTCCACGCTGATCAGCACGTCGGCCGGCGTCTTGTCGCCCTCGGCCTTCAGCCGCTCGAAGAGCGGGCCCGCGTCGCCGCCGAAGCTCTTCACGACGATGCCGGTCTTCTTGGTGAAGGCCTCCATCGCGGGCTCCTGCCCGTAGTGGGCGCGCGCCGAGTACACCATCACCTCCGCGCTCTCGCCCGTCGCGGCCAGGCCCGGGGCGGCCAGGCCGAGCGCCACCGCCAGGATCCGGGCTCCGCCGCGTCTCGTCTGCCGTCTCGCCATGCTCGTCTCTCCCTCGCGGTGTCGTGGTGGGTCGTGCGGGGAGTGAGGCTACCCTAATCATCCAAGTGTGTCAAACCTAAACCCCGGGCGGGCGCGATCGGCCGGGTGCGGCTAGAATGGCCGCCATGGACCCGCAGCTCTGGGCCTTCCTGCTGGTGGCGACGCTGCTCGCGGTGACGCCGGGCGCGGACACCCTGCTCGTGGCGCGCAACGTGCTCGGGCGCGGCCGGACGGCCGGGCTCGCGACCATCGCCGGGATCGCCGCCGGCTGCTTCGTCCACGCCACCCTCTCCGCGGTCGGGGTCTCGCTCATCCTGGTGCGTTCGGCCGAGGCCTTCCACGCGCTCAAGTGGGCGGGCGCGGCCTACCTCGTGATCCTCGGCGTCCAGTCGATCCAGCGGTGGTGGCGGGCGGACGACGCGGCCCCGGCCGCCGCGGCGACGGACCCGGAGCGGAGGGGATCCCGGCGGTCGCGGTCCTTCCTCGAGGGTCTGCTCACGAACGTGCTGAACCCGAAGGTGGGGCTCTTCTACCTGGCCTTCCTGCCCCAGTTCATCCGGCCGGGCGAACCGGTGTTCGCGCGGTCGCTCCTCCTGGGCGGGCTGCACGTCGGCATCGGCGTCGTCTGGCTCTCGCTGCTGTCGTTCTCGCTCGTGCGGATCCGTCCGCTGGTGGAGAGCCGACTCTGGCGGGCCCGGCTCGAAGGCGCGAGCGGGGCGGTGCTGATCGCGCTCGGGGTCAGGCTGGCTGCCGAGCGGCGCTGAGGCCGGCGACTTCATCGGAGGGGGCCCCTTCTGAAGCCCCTGAAGGGGGCCCCCTCCGAGCCTCCCCCCAGAACCAGGGTGCGCCGGCTAAGCCGGCGCTCGAACAGAGGCCCCCCGGACACGCACCGCGAGGCGGCGGCCGAGCCGCTCCAGGCGGTGCTCGAACGAGGCCTGGACGCGGGCGGAGGCGCGGTGCCGCCGGGCGAGCGCGAGGGCCTGCTCCACGACCTCCCGCGCGGCCGAGAGATCGCGCCGGCGGTGCTCGTGGACCTTGGCGATCTCCTCCCACGGGCGCGGGTCGAACTCCCGGGGCGAGCGGGCCGCCGCCTCCCAGAGCGCGCGCGCCTCGTCCCAGCGCGCGAGCCGCTTCTCGCGGTGGGCCAGCCGCAGCAGCAGGCGCTCGCGCGACGGGGTCGGCAGGCCGGTGTC
>CAMLFJ010000282.1 GCA_946479205.1 uncultured bacterium
GGCCAGCCATCGAGCCGGCGGCCGATGCCCGGCGCGAACCCGTCGTCGACGGCGGAATGGCAGAGGGCGCACTGGATGCCGACCGACACGAGTCGTCCTTGTGAATCGCGGTCACGAAACTCCGTCGACCGCGGCCGCACTCGCCGTAGGAGAAGGTGGCCGGGGCAGCTACAATCGGCGGCTGGAGGATCTCCGCCTGACGCTCGTCCTGCTGCTCTACGCGGCCACGCTGTTCGTCGGCGCCACGCTCCTGTTCGTCATGCAGCCGATGGTGGGCAAGATGATCCTGCCGCTGCTCGGCGGCACGCCCGCGGTGTGGAGCACCTGCATGGTGTTCTTCCAGGCCGCGCTCCTGGGCGGCTACGCTTACGCGCACGCGAGCAGCGCGCGCCTGCGGCCCTCGCGCCAGGCCCTCGTGCACCTGATCGTCCTCGCGCTGCCCCTCGCGGTGCTCCCCCTGGCCGTGAACCCGCGCCTGTTGCGGGGCGGCGAGGCCAACCCGGTGTTCGACGTGCTCACGCTCCTGTCGGTCTCGGTGGGCCTGCCGTTCCTGGTGGTGAGCGCGACCGCGCCGCTGCTGCAGCAGTGGTTCACCCGGACCGGGCACCCGGCCGCGCGCGATCCGTACTTCCTCTACGCGGCCAGCAACCTCGGCAGCATGCTCGCGCTGCTCGGCTACCCGACCCTCGTCGAGCCGCGCCTGCCCCTGCAGGGGCCGGGCTGGCTCACCCAGACCACGCTGTGGAGCGCGGGCTACGGCGTGCTCGCGGTGCTGACCGCGCTCTGCGCGCTGACCCTCTGGTGGAAGCCGGCGGGCGCGGTGACCGCGCCTTCGGAGGAGACAGTGGACGCGCCCGCCGAGCCGGCCCTCGGCTGGCCGCGCCGGCTCCACTGGATCGCCCTCGCCTTCGTGCCCTCGAGCCTGCTGCTGGGCGCGACCACCTACATCACCACCGACCTGGCCGCGGTGCCGCTGCTCTGGGTGCTGCCGCTCGCGATCTACCTGCTGACCTTCATCCTGGCCTTCGGCCGCTGGCCGCGCGTGCTCCACCGCGCGGTCGTCGCGATCACCCTGCCCCTCGTCCTCGTGGTGATCTTCCTGATGGTCTCGGCGTTGCCCGAGCGCATCTGGGTCACCGTGCTCTGGCACTTCGGCGTGCTCTTCGTGATCGCGCTCGCGTGCCACGGCGCGCTCGCCCTCGACCGGCCCGCCCCGCGCCACCTGACCGAGTTCTACCTGCTGATCTCGGTGGGCGGCGTCCTGGGCGGCCTCTTCAACGCGCTGCTGGCCCCGCTGATCTTCTCCTCGCTGATCGAGTATCCGCTCGTGATGGTGCTGGCCTGCGTGCTCGTGCGGGCGGGCCGCGGCGACGCCGGGCTCGGGTTCGGGGCCGGGGCGCTGCGGGCCGCCGCCCTCGTGCTGCTGGTGGCGGCCCTCGCCCTCGTGCTCTACTCGGAGTCGGCCACCCTCCGCGTGGACTTCTCGTTTCTGGCCCGCGTGCTCGACTGGAGCAGCGCGCAGGTCGGCGACCGGCTCGATCCGATCGAGCGGCCGCTCAACAAGGCGCTGATCTACGGCCCGCCCCTGCTGCTCGCCTGGCTCCTGCGCCGCCGGCCGCTCCACCTCGGGGTGGCGCTCGCCGCGGTGCTGCTGATATCGGGCTACGTGGACGCGAAGAACAACGACCAGATCCGCCAGAGCCGCTCCTTCTTCGGGGTGCTCCGCATCTCCCGCGATCGCGACCCGAAGGGCTACACCGAGCTGCGCCACGGCACCACGCTGCACGGGCGGCAGAGCCTCGAGCCCTCCCGGCGCGCGGAGCCCCTCTCGTACTACCAGTCGAAGGGCCCCATCGGCCAGCTCTTCACCGAGCTCGACCGGCGCCCGGGCGCGGTGCGCATGGCGGTGGTCGGGCTCGGCACCGGCACCCTCGCGGCCTACGCGCGCCCCGGCGATCGCGTGACCTTCTACGAGATCGACCGCCTCGTGCGCGACGTGGCCTTCGATCCCCGTTACTTCACCTACGCGGCGGACGCGCGCGACCGCGCGGCGAGCGTGCGGCTGGAGCTGGGTGACGCGCGCATCCGCCTGGACGCGGTGCGCCGGGAGCGGCCGGAGGAGCGCTACGACGTGATCCTGGTGGACGCCTTCAGCTCGGACGCGATCCCCGTCCACCTGCTCACCCGGGAGGCCCTGCGACTCTACTTCGACATGCTGGGGCCGCGCGGCATCGTCGCGCTGCACATCTCCAACCGCTACCTGCGGCTCGAGCCGGTCGTGGCCAACCTGGCGGTGGACCGCGGCTACGCGCGCCTGCTCCAGCACGGCGACACCGGCGACGTGCGCGGCGGGGTGGAGGCGAGCTGGGTCCTGCTGGCCCGGCGCCCCGAGGATTTCGGCGAGCTCGCGTCGGACTCGCGATGGACGGTGGCGCCGCTGGACCCGGAGCCCGCGGTCGGCATCTGGACCGACGACTTCCACAACCTGCTGGCGATCTTCAAGTGGTGAGGAAGCGCCGGCGGCGGCGCAGGATCTCGCGGGCCGCGTTCCAGCCGGGCGACCCCATCACTCCGCCGCCCGGGTGCGCGGCGGCCCCGCAGAGGTAGAGGCCCGCCACCGGGGTCTGGTAGCCCGCGTGGCCGGGTACCGGGCGCAGCGAGAAGAGCTGGCCCGGCGTCATCGCGCCCTGGAAGATGTTCCCGCCGGTGAGCCCGAACACCCGCTCGATGTCGAGCGGGGTCAGCACCTGCCGCGCGAGCACCGAGCGGCTGAAGTTGGGCGCGTACTCGTCGAGCAGCGCGAAGCAGCGGTCGGCAAAGGCCTCGCCGATCTGGTCCCAGCCCGGGCCACGGAGCGCGTAGGGCGCGTACTGCACGAAGATGGACATCAGGTGCCGGCCCGGCGGCGCCACCGTGGGATCCACCACCGAGGGGATCGTGCACTCGAGCACCGGACGCTCCGACGGACGGCCGTACTTCGCGTCGTCGTACGCGCGCTCGATGTAGTCCAGATCGGGGCAGATGTGGATGGTGCCGCGGTGCTGGGGCCCGGGCGCTCCGCCGGGACACGCGGTGAAATTCGGCAGCTCGCTGAGCGCCACGTTGATCTTCAGCGAGGCGCTCTCGTACGAGATGCGCGCCACCGCGTCGCGGAAACCCGCGGGCAGCGCCTCCGGGGGGAGCAGCCGCAGGAAGGTCACGTTGGCGTCGGCGTTGCTCGCCACGATGCGGGCGCGGCATTCTTCCCCGCTCTCGAGCACCACGCCGGTCGCCCGGCCGTCGCGGACCGTGATGCGGGCCACCGGCGCCTCGCAGCGGATCTCCACGCCCAGGTCGCGGGCCGCGCGCGCCAGGGCCTGGGTGAGCCCGCCCATGCCGCCGCGCACGTAGCCCCAGACGCCGCGCCGGCCGTCGGTCTCGCCCATCACGTGGTGGAAGAGCACGTAGCCGGTGCCCGGCGTGGACGGGCTCGCCATCGCCCCGATGATCGCGTCGGTGGCCAGCGTGGCCTTGAGCTCGGTGGATTCGAACCAGCGGTCGAGGATGGCCCGCGCGGGGCCGGTGAGCAGCTCGACCGCCTCCGAGGCCCCGTCGCCGAGGCGGGCGAACGAGCGGCCCAGTCCTAGGAGCCGGAGCAGCCCGCGCGGGCCCGGGCGCAGCAGATCGGGCGGGGTCATGCCGAGGGTGGGCTCCACGAAGGCGGCCACGCGCTCCAGCATGGCCTCGTACTCCGGATAGCGGGCCGCGTCGCGCGCGCTGAACTTGGCGATCTCGGCGCGCGTGGACGCCGCGTCCGGCCCCAGGGTGAGCGAGCGGCCGTCGGGCAGCGGCGTGAAGGACGAGGGACTGCGCGGGAGCACCGCGAAGCCGTAGTCGCCCAGGCGCAGGTCGCGGACGATCTCCTTCCGGAAGAGGCTGTTGACGTAGGCCGCGGTCGAGACCTTGAAGCCCGGGAAGGTCTCCTCGGTCACGCAGGCCCCGCCCACCAGATACCGCCGCTCGAGCACGAGCACGCGCAGCCCCGCGCGCGCCAGGTAGCACGCGGTGACGAGCCCGTTGTGCCCGGCGCCGATCACGATCACGTCGTGAGCGTTCCCCCGGGCCCCCGTCACTCGATCACCTGGTCCGCGCGGAGCAGCAGCGACTGCGGGATCGTCAGGCCCAGGGTCTTCGCGGTCTTGAGGTTGACGACCAGCTCGTACTTGGTCGGCTGCTCGATGGGCAGGTCGCCGGGCTTCGCGCCCTTGAGGATGCGATCCACGTAGACCGGCACCCGCTGCTTCCAGAGCTCGACGATGTTCGGTCCGTACGCCATGAGGCCCCCCGACTCCGCCACCTCCCGGAAGGGCGCCACCAGCGGAAGCCGGTGCTTGATCGCCAGATCCGCGATGCGCCGGCGCTCCGCGAAGAAGGTCGAGCTCGACAGCACGAGGAGCGCGTCGGCGCCGTCCCGCTTCAGCGTCTCGATCGCGCCGTCGTACTGCGCGGTCTCCTGCACCTCGACCACGTGCACCTGGAGTCCCAGGGAGCGCGCGGCCGCCTCGGCCGCCCGGACCTGGCCCAGGCCGCCGGGCCGAGGCCAGGCGAGCACCCCCACACGGCGCATCCCCGGGAGCACGCCCTTGAGGAGCTCGAGGCGCTTGCCGGCCAGCTCGGGCGCGTGGAGCGTCAGGCCGGTGAGATTGCCGCCGGGCCGCGCGAGGCTCGCCACCCAGCCCTCCTCGACCGGATCGTCCACCGCGAAGGCCATGACGGTGGGGATCGTACGCGTGGCCGCCCGGGCCGCCGGGATCGCCAGGCTGCTCACCAGGATGACGTCGACCTTGAGGCCGACGAGCTCGGCGGCCAGCGCGGGCAGCCGGGAGAGGTCACCGTGCGCATAGCGCTGCTCGAGGATCAGGTTCTGCCCCGGCACCCAGCCCAGGCTGCGGATCGCGGGTTCGAACGCGGCGATCCCGAGGCCCGGGCTTCCCGGAAAGAGAAACCCCGCGCGGTACACCCGCCCCTTCGGTTGGGCCGCGACGCTGCGCGCCGAGGCCAGGACGCTCCCCGCGATCACGCCGATGAAGGCCCGCCGGTTCATTGCCCGCTTCATTGCGTG
>CAMLFJ010000283.1 GCA_946479205.1 uncultured bacterium
CGCACGAACGGCGCGGGATCGCCCCCGAAGGCGCGCACCGGCGCCAGGCCGGGGCCGGCGGGGGCCCGGGGCACGCTCTCGAGCCCGGCCATGCCCAGCACCACCGGCCGGCCGCGGAGCGCGGCGGCCAGCACGGTATCGTTGCGCGGCATGCCCGCGAGCTTGCGCGTCAGCTCCGGGTCGAGCCCGTCCACGAGAGACGGGACGCGATCCGGCGAGAGCCGGTCGGGCTCCGGCATCATGATGTCGAGCCCGATGGCCGCGGGCCGCGCGTCCGCGATCCGCGTGACGAGCCGGGCGAGCCAGGTGCGCGGCCAGGGCCATTGCCCGTATCGCTGGAGGCTTTCCTCGTCGATGGCCACGATCACGACGGGCGTGGACCGGCGCTCGCGCGGGGCGAGGTTCTGGTAGGCGTCGAAGGCGGCCAGGCGCAGGAGCCGGAACCCCGGCACTTCGGGCAGCAGGGCCAGCGCCAGCAGCAGGGCCAGCAGGAGCACGCCGACCGGGCGGCCGCGGCCACCGCGAAGGGCGCGCGCCCAGCGCCGCTCCGCCCAGTGCGGGCGCGCGCGCGGCTCGGTGGCGGCGGCGTCCGGGCTCAGGCGAGCGGCCTCAGAGCGCCAGCTCCAGGCCGTCGTAGGCGGCCCAGACCTCCACGCGGTGATCGGCCCGCGTGATCTCCTCGAGCCGGCGCGTCTCGGCGAGCAGGCGGGCGATGCGCTCGTCGTCGAAGATCGGCTCGTGGTGATAGAGGCAGAGGCGGCGGGCCCGCGCGAGCTGGCACATCTCCACGCCCACCACGTTGCTCGAGTGCCCCCAGTCCTCCTTCACCGAGATGGCGTCGGCGAGCGAGTACTGGGCGTCGAAGATCACGAGGTCGGCGTCGCGGAAGAACTCCACGAACGCGGCCACCTCCTCGGGGTCGTCCTGCTTGTGCTCGGAGTCGGTGGAGTAGACGACGACCTTGCCGCGCTGCTCGATGCGGTAGCCGTAGGAGTCGCCGCCGTGGTGCTGGCGCTTGGCCCGGACCCGGAGCCCCGCGATGTCGTAGTTGCGCTCGGGCTCGAGGCGCACGAACTCGATGCGCGCATTCATCCGCGAGAAATCCACCGGGAAGGAGGGCGCCCGATTCTGACGGCGGAAAGCCTCCTCCAGCGTGTCGTGGCAGCCGTAGATCGTGACGTGGTTGCCCGGGAGGTAGGCGGGCATGAAGAAGGGGAAGCCCATGATGTGGTCCCAGTGCAGGTGGGACATGAAGACGTGGAACCGGTGCCCGGAGGGGCCGCGCGTGGCGAGCAGCGAGTTGCCGAAGCTCCGCGCGCCACTGCCCAGGTCGCAGAGCACGTGATCGGCGCCGTCCGTCTCGAGCTGCACGCAGGACGAGTTGCCGCCGAACGTGTGGGAGACCGAGAACTCGAGCTCGTTCTCGACGAAAGCGCGCGCCTTGCCGGGAGTGTCGAGGCCGCGGCCGGCCGCGGCCACCAGCGCGGTGACGAGCTTGCGCTGCACCTCCGCGGAGGTCATGGCGACCGGGATCGAGCCGCGGGTGCCCCAGAAGCGGACGCGCACGCGGGGCCTCAGGCCGACTCGAAGGCGGCCAGCGCGGCGGGCGACAGCTTGGCCAGGGCCTCCCGCAGCGTGGGAAAGACCTCCAGGACCAGATTGAAGCGGCTGATCTCGAAGATCTCGCGCACCACCGGCTGCAGGTCCGCCACCGCGAGCGCGCCGCCCTGGGCCTTCACCTGCTTGCTCGCGAGCATGAGCACGCGCAGCCCCACGCTGCTGATGTACTCCACGCCGGCCAGGTCGATCACCGCGCGATCGCGCCCGGCCGCGACGCCGGCCAGGTGCGGCGCGAGCGCGGCCTTGAAGGCGTCCGCCGTCGCATGATCGATGCGCCCCGCTGGATAGAGCGCCACCGTGTCGGCGAAGCGCTTCGCAGCCAGCTCCATGTCGGCTCCCAGTGGGTCGAATCGGGTGGAATCGGGGGTCCGATTCTAACACCGGGGCCGGCTGTGGCACACTGGGACGTCTTGGAGAAATCAGACCTGCTCAGGCAGTTGCGTATCGATCGCGGGGCGGACCGCCCGGCGCGCCGGCGCACCCGTCTGTACGTCCTCCTCGCGGCGGCCGTGCTCCTCCTCGGCGGCGGGCTCTGGTGGGGCGTTCTCCGCGCCCGGCCCCCGGTGGTGCAGACCGCGGTGGCACGCGCGGCCAGCCAAGGCGGCGGGGCCGGCTCGGTGCTCGACGCGAGCGGCTACGTCACCGCCCGGCGCCAGGCCACCGTGTCCGCCAAGATCACCGGCAAGGTGACCGAGGTGCTGATCGAGGAGGGCCAGCGCGTGCGGGAGGGCGCGGTGCTGGCCCGGCTCGACGACACCGAGGCGCAAGCGCAGCTCGGGCTCACGCGAGCCCAGCTCGTGGCCGCGCGCTCCCAGCTCGCCGAGGTCCGCGCCCAGCTCGTCCAGGCCGAGCAGGACTACGCGCGCCAGCGGGAGCTCGCCGACCGCAAGCTGATCGCCCCGCAGGCGCTCGACGCGGCGCTCGCCCAGCGGGACATGCTGCGCGCGCGGCTGGCCGCCACCGAGGAGCAGGTCAAGGTCGCGACGGAGTCGCAGGCGGTCGCCCAGGTGCAGCTCGACAACACGGTGATCCGGGCCCCGTTCAGCGGGGTGGTCATCGCCAAGTCGGCGCAGCCGGGCGAGATGATCTCGCCGATCTCCGCGGGCGGCGGCTTCACCCGCACCGGCATCGGCACCATCGTGGACATGGACTCGCTGGAGATCCAGGTGGACGTCAACGAGTCCTACATCAACCGCGTGACTCCCGGCCAGCCGGTGGAGGCGACGCTCAACGCCTATCCGGACTGGAAGATCCCCGGCGACGTGATCGCGATCATCCCGACCGCGGACCGGAGCAAGGCCACCGTCAAGGTGCGCATCGCGATCAAGGCGAAGGACGCGCGCATCGTGCCCGACATGGGCGCGCGCGTCGGCTTCCTCGACGGCAAGCCGGCGGCCGGCGCCCCGCCGCCCGCGCCCAGCGTGCTGGTGCCCGCGGACTCGGTGCGCACCGAGGGCGACGCGGCGGTGGTCTTCGTCTACGCCGACGGCAAGGTCGAGCGCCGGAGCGTGACCCTCGGGCCGGACGTGTCGGGCCAGCGCCGCGTCCTGAGCGGCCTGCGTGACGGCGAGCGGGTGGTGCTCGCGCCGCCGCCCACCCTCGCCGACGGCCAGGCGGTGAAGACGACCGAGCCCCGGTGAGCGCGGTGGAGACCCTCGTCGAGATCCGCGGCGTCACCAAGGTCTACCGTCGAGGCCGCGAGCGCATCGAGGTGCTCCACGGCATCGACCTCGACATCCCGAGCGGGGACTTCGTGGCCCTGATGGGCCCGTCGGGCTCGGGCAAGACCACGCTGCTCAACCTGATCGGCGGGCTCGACAACCCGACGGGCGGCAGCATCACGGTGGGAGGCCGGCGCATCGATCAGCTCTCGGGCGGCGAGCTGGCCGCCTGGCGGGCCGGCCACGTGGGCTTCGTCTTCCAGTTCTACAACCTGCTCCCCGCGCTCTCGGCCCAGCGGAACGTGGAGCTGCCGCTGCTCCTGACCGACCTCTCCGCGTCCGAGCGGCGACGGCGCGCGCGCATCGCCCTGACCCTGGTCGGCCTCGAGGATCGCGCCCGCCACAAGCCGCGGGAGCTGTCCGGCGGGCAGGAGCAGCGGGTCGCCATCGCGCGCGCCATCGTGTCCGACCCCACCCTGCTCGTCTGCGACGAGCCCACCGGCGATCTCGACCGCGCCACCGCCGACGAGGTGCTGCGCCTCATCCAGATGCTCAACCGGGAGCACGGCAAGACGGTGGTGATGGTCACCCACGATCCGAAGGCTGCGGAGTACGCGCGGCGGCGCGTGCACCTCGACAAGGGCACCATGACCGCGGAGCCCGTCCCCGCGTGAGATACCTCCCGCTGCTCTGGGCCGGCCTCTTCCGCAAGAAGACGCGCACCGTCCTCACCCTGCTGTCCATCGTGGTGGCCTTCGCGCTCTTCGGCCTCCTGCAGGCGGTGGAGGTCGCCTTCGAGTCGGGCGCGGACGCGGCGGACGCCAAGCGCCTGCTCACCACCGCGCGCTACTCCATCATCGAGCCCCTCCCCATGTCCTACCAGCGCCGGATCGAGCAGGTGCCGGGGGTGGTGGGCGTGGCCTACGCGGACTGGTTCGGGGCCAAGTACCAGAACGAGTCCAACGCGTTTCCGGTCTTCGCGGTGGACCCGGCGCGCTACCTCGACATGTACCCGGAGTTCACCATCGACCACGCGCAGCGCGAGACCTTCGCCCGGACGCGCACCGGGGCGGTGGCGGGCAAACGGCTCGCCGATCGCTTCGGCTGGAGGGTCGGGCAGAAGCTGCCGATCAGCTCGGAGATCCATCCCAAGACCGACGGGAGCATGAACTGGGAGTTCGACCTGGTCGGCATCATCGACGCGGACGACCCGGCGGTGCGCGGCAACACCGACATGGTCCTGATCAACGTGGCCTACTTCGACGAGGCCCGCCAGATCGGCCGCGGCAAGACCGGCTGGTACATCGTGCGGGTCGCCGACTCCACCCAGGCCCGGTCCATCTCGGCCACGATCGACGGCCTCTTCACCAACTCGCCCGACGAGACCAAGACCCAGCCCGAGAAGGAGTTCGCGATCGGCTTCGCCAAGCAGATCGGCGACATCGGCGCCCTGGTCACCCGCATCCTGATCGCGGTGTTCTTCACGATCCTCATCCTGACCGGCAACACCATGGCCCAGTCCATCCGCGAGCGCATCCCGGAGCTGGCCATTTTGAAGACGCTCGGCTTCTCGGACGGCAAGGTCACCGCGCTGGTGCTCGCGGAGGCGGTGCTGCTGCTCGTCCTGGGCGGGGGCATCGGCATGGGCGCAGCGGTGGCCGCGCTGCCCGCGCTCAACGCCTCCACCGGCGGCCGCTTCCCCCCGCTCTTCGTCGGCGTCGAGACCTGGCTCCTCGCCGCCGCGGTCGCGGCCCTCGTCGCCCTCTGCATCGGCCTCCCCCCCGCCCTCCGCGCCAACCGCCTCAAGATCATCGA
>CAMLFJ010000284.1 GCA_946479205.1 uncultured bacterium
GCCCGGCTACGACACCACCACGATCTCCTGGCTCGGCTTCCAGACCAGCTTCAAGTTCTTCAAGTTCGGTCCCGGCACCGCGATCCTCTACACGCTCACCGCGCTGTGCCTGCTCGTGACCCTGATCTACCACCGGCTGATCCTGGCCCGCTTCGAGGCGGAGGGCTAGGAGGTTGGCGGCGGGGGCTCGACGGGCCGGCGCCCACTGGGCGCGCTCGGGAGGGAGCCGCCTCGTCCTCTACGGCCTCGTGGCGATGGTGACGCTCTGGCTGGTGGGCCCCTTCGTCTGGCTCTTCGTGACGAGCGTCTCCTACCAGAAGCACCTGATGGCCCGGCCGCTCTCCTTCATCCCGCCCGAGATCACCCTCGACAACTACCGCATGATCACCGGGCTGATGCGCTTCCACGCCGAAGGGCAGGCCGCCAAGATCCTGCCGTCGATGTGGAACACCCTGGTGGTCGCGGCGGTGGTGACCGCGGTGAACCTGGTCCTGGGCACCACCGCGGGCTACGCCTACGCGCGCTTCCGCTTCCCGCTCAAGATGTTCTCGTTGTTCGCGCTGCTCTTCACCCGCATGCTGCCGACGGTGGTGCTCGTCCCCGCCTTCTTCGTGATCTTTCGCGCCTTCGGGCTGCAGAATACCCTGACCGGTCTCGTGATCGCCTACTGCTCGTTCACCCTGCCGTTCACGGTGTGGATCATGAAGGCCTACTTCGAGACGGTCCCGGCCGATCTCGACAAGAGCGCGCTGGTGGACGGCTGTAACCGCTTCCAGGCCTATTACAAGATCGTGCTGCCGGTGTCGGGGCCGGGGCTGGTGGCGGGCGGGGCCTTCACCTTCATGCTGTGCTGGAACGAGTTCGTGGTGGCGCAGGTGCTCAACACCAAGCCGGGCACCACCACGCTGCCCCCGGTGATCGCGGGCATGAACGGCCAGATCAACGTGGACTACTCGGTGATCGCGGCCTCCGGCTTCCTGGGCGCGCTGCCCGCGGTCCTGCTCGTGCTGATCTTCCAGAAGTACATGGTGCAGGGGCTCACCGCGGGGTCGGTCAAGGGCTGACCGCGTATCCGCCGTGCGACGTTGACCGTCACGCGCCGGTCCAGTAGCGTAGGGGCGTGGGACAGCCGCCCCTGACCGTGAAGCGCTGGAAGCGGGCCGAGTACGAGCGGCTCGTCGATCTCGGAGTGTTCGAAGGCGACCCCGTCGAGCTGATCGGCGGCCACCTCATCGTCGCCGAGCCCCAGGACAGCCCGCACGCCACCGCGGTGGGCGCGGCCGACGACGCGCTGCGGGCGGTGCTGCCCCCGGGCTACTTCGTGCGGGCCCAGATGCCCATCTCTCTCGACGACGAATCGGCGCCGGAGCCGGATCTGGCCGTCGTGTCCGGCCGCCGCGCCGACTACGGCCAGGGGCACCCCACGCGAGCCGTGCTCGTGGTCGAGGTCGCCGACTCGAGCCTCCAGTTCGACCGCCGCGACAAGGGAAGCCTCTACGCGCGCGCCCGGATCGCCGAGTACTGGATCGTGAACCTGATCGATCGGGTGCTGGAGGTCTATCGCGATCCCGAGCCGGACCCGGCGGCACCGCATGGATGGCACTATCGCGCCATGTCCCGACTGTCGCCGCCCGCGGTCGTGGCGCCGATGGCTCTTCCGTTGGTCCAGGTCCGCGTCGGCGATCTGCTGGGCTAGCGGCTCGACCGGCGCGCTGGAGCTCGCTCAGTCCGGCAGGTAGAGGCGCGTGACGTGGTCGTCGGTGACCTGGCCGTCGGGGGTCACCGTGAAGTTCGACGTGATCAGGCCTTGCGCGCCCGCGAAGCGGCCGTCGCCGCCGGTGATCCGCCACATGACGACGCCGTGGCTGCCGCGGCCGTCCGGCGCCGGCCCCACGTGTCCGCGGCCCACCGTGTCGAAGGTGACGGAGCCCGCGCGGCCGTAGGTGATGGTGCCATCCTCCACGAAGGTGCCGTCCGGCGCGCGCTCCACCCGCGATTCGAGCACGGCCGACTCTCCGGTGATGGGCTCGACCGCGGCGCTCACGCCGTCGGGGCCCACGATCGCGCGCCAGATCTGGCTGGGCGCGGTGGTGCGGGCCTGGCGCTTCGTGGTGGAGCCGGGCACCGGCCCGCCGCGGCCGCGGAACTCGAGCGCGAAGACGAGCTCGCGCACGGCTAGAACACGATCACGCCGCGGCCGAGCTCGCCGGCGGCGAGCGCGCGGAACGCCTCGTTGGCGTCCTCGAGCGCGTAGCGATGGGTGATCATCTCGTCGATGCGGAGCTTGCCGGCCTGGTAGAGGCTCACCAGCCGCGGCAGGTCCTCGCGGGTGCGCGCGCTGCCGTAGCTCGAGCCGCGGATGACCCGCTCGCCGGTGACCAGGGGACGCACGTCGAGGGGAATCGTCGCGCCGGTCTCGGGCACTCCGATCAGCACGCAGGTGCCGCCCGGGGCCAGCGCGTCCACCGCCTGGATGATCGGGCGGGTGGCGCCCACCGCCACGAAGGTGAAGTCGGCGCCGCGTCCGGTGATGGCGCGGATGGCGGCGGCCGGGTCCTCCTTCGACGCGTCGATCGCGTGGGTCGCGCCCACCGCGCGCGCGAGGTCGAGCTTCGACGCCAGGAGATCCACCGCGATGATCGGGTGCGCGGCCACCATCGCGCCGCCCTGGATGACGTTGAGGCCGACGCCGCCCACCCCGAAGACGGCCACGCTCGCCCCCGGGGGCACCGCGGCGGTGTTGATCACCGCGCCGACCCCGGTCATGACCGAGCAGCCGATGAGGGCCGCGCGATCGAGGGGCATCGCGGGATCGATGCGGATCGCGCACGACTCGTGCACGACGGTGCGCGAGGCGTAGGTGGCCACGTGGCCGTAGTGGTAGACGGGAGAACCGCCGAGACTCATTCTGGTGGTTCCGTCGGGCAGCACGCCCCGGCCGGGCTGGCGGCGCTCGCAGAGATTGGGCCGGCCGATCACGCAGTAGTGGCAGCGCCCGCAGGTGGGCGCCCACGAGAGGATCACGTGATCGCCCACCGCGAGCTCGGTCACGCCGGGGCCGAGGGCCTCCACCACCCCCGCGCCCTCGTCGCCCAGCACGATGGGCAGCGGCACGCCCTTCCAGGAGCCGTCGGCGGCGTGCAGGCAGCTGTGGCAGACGCCGCTCGCGGCCATGCGCACCAGCACCTCACCCTGGCGCGGGGCCTCGAGGGCGACCTCCTCGACCCGCTGGGGCTTGCCCTGCTCGAACAGAACGGCTGCGCGCATGAATGCCTCCGTGGGACTCAGCGGCTGTAGCGGATCCGCGGATCGAGATAGCTGTAGAGCAGATCCACCGCCAGGTTGATGGCCATGAACAGGACCGCGATGAAGAGGATGGTGGACTGGGTCAGCGGGTAGTCGCGCTGATAGATCGACCACAGCACCAGGCGGCCGATGCCGGGGAGGGTGAAGACCTCTTCCACGACCACGGTGCCGCCCAGCAGGATGCCGATCTGCAGCCCGACCACCGTGACGACCGGGATGAGCGCGTTGCGCAGGGCGTGCTTGAGCACGACGATGCGCGAGGCCAGCCCCTTGGCCGCGGCGGTGCGGATGTATTCCGAGTTGAGCACGTCGAGCATGCACGCGCGGGTGGTGCGCGCGATGTTGGCCGCGCTCGCGGTGCCGAGGCAGAGCGCGGGCAGCAGCATGATGGTGAGGTTGCGCCGGGGATCGGCCCAGAAGTCGACCCACATCACCGGCGGCATCCAGCGCAGGTAGAGCGAGAAGAAGAGGATGAGCATCGTGCCCTGCCAGAACACCGGCACCGAGAGGCCGAGGAGGGTGCCGACGCGGGTGAGGTTGTCCACCGCCTGGTCGCGGCGGACCGCGGAGACGATGCCGGCGGTTCCGCCCAGCAGGAGCGCGAACGCCATCGCGAACACGGTCAGCTCCAGGGTCACCGGCAGGCGCTCCAGGATGAGCGTGACCACCGGCTTGCCGGTCCGCCACGAGGTGCCGAAGTCCCCCTGCACGAGCCGGCCCAGCCAGCGCCCGTACTGCAGATACCACGGCTGGTCGAGCCCGAAGAAGCGCTTCAGCTCGGCCACCATCGCCGGGCTGGCGATGGCGTCCGCGCCGATCATCTGCTCGACCACCGTGCCGGGAATCAGCCGCAGCATCAGGAACACCAGCACCGTCAGGCCCAGCAGCGTGAGGGCCATCGAGTACAGGCGGACGATGAGATAGCGCGTCACGGGAGACCGCGCGCGCGGAGTGTCCGCCCGCAGGGCGGAAAGAAGCGCGCGCGCCCGGATGAAGGTGGTGGGGGGGTCTGGGGGAGGAGCGGCGCCGCTCCCCCCCAGATCAGAATGAGCATTCTAGGCTTTGTCTAGCCAGGCCCCGTCGAAGCCGTAGAGGAGCGTGGTGGGATGCTGCTTGAAGCCCTTGACGCTCGCCTGGGTGAAGTCGATGGTCTCGGCCGAGAAGAGCCAGAGGTGCGGTACATTTTCTAGGATTTGGATCTGGACCCGGTCGTAGATCTCCTTGCGCTTCTTCTGGTCCATCGTGCGCCGGCCCTCCTCGAGCAGCCCGTCCAGGTCCGGCACGCTCCAGCTGTTCCAGTTCTGGCCCTTGGTGGAGTGCAGCGCGCGGAAGAAGGCGGTGTCCGGGTCCGCGTAGCCCGGGGTGGTGTTCATCGTCATGTCGAAGTCCTTGGCGAGCCACCGCTTGATCCAGATCGCGTACTCGACCTGCTCGATCTCCATGGTGATGCCGATGCGCTTGAGCTGGTTGGCGATGACCGGCGCCCCCGCCACCATGGTGGGGAAGGTGGGAATCACCATGCACTTCACGGTGAAGCCCGCGCTCTGGCCCGCCTCCGCCATCAGCTTCTTGGCCTTCTCGACGTCCGGCTTGTAGTACTTCATCCACGCCTGTTCGGGGAGCTGCCACTGCTTCATCGGCGCGGTCGCCGGCGCGGTGAGGCGCCCGAAGCCGGCCGCGGCCACCCGCAGCACCTGGCTCCGGTCCACCGCCCAGCTGATGGCCTGCCGCACCCGCACGTCCTTGAGCGGCCCGCGGGTCGCGGTGATGTTGAGGTAGTCGTAGCCGA
>CAMLFJ010000285.1 GCA_946479205.1 uncultured bacterium
TGCTGCGCGAGTATCACGCCGAGATGGGCCGGCTCATCCTGGAGCACGAGGGCACCCTCGAGCGTTTCACCGGCGACGGCATGATGATCTTCTTCAACGATCCGGTCGAGATCCCGGACCCGGGCCCGCGCGCCGTCCGGATGGCGGTCGCGATGCGCGATCTCAGCCTCGGGCTCGCCGCCCGCTGGCGCAAGCGCGGCTGGGACCTGGCCCTCGGCGTGGGCGTCGCCCAGGGCTACGCCACCATCGGCGCCATCGGCTTCGAGGGCCGCCTGGACTACGGCGCGATCGGGACAGTCACCAACCTCGCGGCGCGCCTCTGCGGCGAGGCCGCCGGCGGGCAGATCCTGATCTCCGCGCGGGTGGCGGCCGCTGTCGAGGGCCTGATCGACGCGGAAGACCTGGGTGCGCTCACCCTGAAGGGCCTGGCCCGGCCGGTGCCGATCTGGAGCGTGCGCGGGCTGCGGTGAAGCCTCAGCTCCGGGCCGCGATCTCCGCGTCGAGGAGCTGGCGGAGCTGGCGGAGGTCGTCGAGGTCGAAGTTCTTGATCTGATCCTCGACGAGCATCTCGAGGGCGCCCTCCACGACGATCTTCTGATGGAGCGCCTTGAAGAGATCGCCGAGCCACTCGCCCTGCTTCCTCGGATCGGGGTCGAGGTGGATCTTCCCGGACTCCACGAGGGCGACCACGATGTCCCGCGCCATCTCGGACGTGGTCGGGCCCGGCCCCTCGCTGCCGTCTCGCATGCGCGTCATTCCACAGAAGCCTACCAGCGGGTTCCGGATCCCGCAAGCCGACCCGGGTCCCCGGACTCAGAGCGCGCGCAGCCGCGGGTAGAGCAGCGCGGTCGCACCCGCGAGGGCGACCAGCCCGAGGCCGCTCGCCCCCAGCGCCGCGCTGACGCCGAAGAGCGAGGCGAGCGCGCCGATCTGGATCTGGCCGAGCGGGGCCAGGCCGATGGCCACCACCCAGGCGCCGCCCGCGCGGCCGCGCAGGTGGGCGGGGACGCGGAGCTGGAGCAGGCTCTGCGCGAGCAGATCGGCCAGGGCCCCCGCCGCGTTGGCGAGGAGCACCAGGAGCGCCACGCCGACGAAGCCGACCACGTAGGGGGCCACCCCGAGGGCGATCAGGGTCCCGCCGAAGGATACGAGCACCGCCACGAAGAGCGCCCCGCTGCCCGCGATGAAGCCGCGCAGGGAGGCGAGCAGCGCCAGGATGCCGCCCACCGAGCGCGCCGCGTTGAGCACGCCGAGCCCCTCGGGGCCGGTATGGAGGACATCGCGGGCGAGGCTCGGCAGGAGGGCCTGGTGCGCGAAGCCCAGCACCTCGGCGCCCGCGGTGAGCATCATCAGGACCAGCAGCATGCGGTCGCGGTTCACCGCGTCGACGAAGCTCGTGATGCCCCGCCATATCGAATCGGATCCGGAGGGGGAATCGGATCCGGACGGGGAGTCCGTTCCGGACGGGGCGGCCGGCGCCACCGCGCGGGCGGGAAGCATGGTGAGCCCGCCCGCCAGGTAGGCGGCGGCGACGAAGAGATAGGCGTGGCCCGAGCCGTAGCGCGCGATGATGGCGCCCGCGCCGAGCGAGCCCACCAGCCAGCCCGCGCGCATGGCCACCCCCAGGATCGCGAGCCCGCTCACGAGGCCGGCCGCCCCGACCACGTCGTGCGCGTAGCTCTGCCGCGCCGCGTGCTCGAGGCCGCGCAGGATGCCGCCCACGAAGGTGAGCAGAACGAGCTGGGCGAGACTCACCGCGCCGGTCAGCGCGAGCACGCCCAGCAGCGCGGCGCAGAGCGCCTGGCCCGCGCCGGTGGCGATGAGCAGGCGCTGGCGCGGCAGGCGGTCCGCGATCACGCCGGCGGGCACGCCCACGAAGAAGAGCGGCAGGGCGCGGGCCCCCATCGCGGCGCCGACCAGGAAGGGCGAGTCGGTCAGCTCGAGCGCGAGCCAGCCGAGCACGACGAGCTCGCCCATCATGCCGATGGAGTTGAGCAGCGTCCCCGCGCCGAGGTAGCGGAGGTCGGGCAGCAGCCGGAGCATCAGCTCCGGCTCGACAGGGAAGCGAGCGCGGGCCGTCTCAGCCAGGTGACCGCGAGCGGGCCCAGGACCAGCACCGCGCCCACCACGTTCAGGATCGCGAAGCCCCAGATCCCCAGGATCATCCCGCCCGCCACCGCGCCGATCGCGCCCATCAAGCCCATGAGCAGGTCCGCGAAGCCCTGCACCGACGCCCGCTCCGCCGGAGCGAGCGCGTCGGTGAGCAGGGCGCTGCCGGCCACGAACGCGAGGTTCCAGCCGACGCCGTTCAGGAAGAGCGCGAGGATGACCGGGACCGCCGCGGTGCCTGGCGCGATCCCGGCCAGGCCCACCGCGAAGATCAGCATCAGCGCCCCCGCCGCGATCACCGGCAGCCGCCCGAAGCGATCCGCGAGCCAGCCCGAGAGCGGGGAGGCCACGTACATGCCGGCCAGGTGGAGCGAGACCGCGACTCCGATGGTCCCGACCGCGTGGCCCTGGTCGTGGAGGTAGAGCGGCGAGATGGCGGTGGTGCTGATCATCACGAACTGGCTGACCGACAGGGTGGCGAGCGCCACCTGCACGCGCACGTCCGCGAAGATCGCGCCGAGCGTGCGCGCGCCGCCGGCGGGCCGGCCCGCATCCGCGGCCTCCTGCTCCTGCCGGGCGATGGCGAGCGGATCCGGGCGCAGGAAGCAGAAGGTCAGGAGCGCGGCGATGGTGTAGCTGGCCACGCTGATCAGGAACGCGCTCGCGGTCGCCGGAACCCCGAGCAGCGCGCCGATGGAGAGCGCGGGGGCCATCAGGTTGGGGCCGATCATGGAGCCCACCGTGGAGCCCCAGACGATCAGGCCCATCGCGCGGCCTCGCCGGCCGGGGAGGCTCACGTCGGCGGCCGCGTAGCGGGCGAGCAGGTTGGAGGTGCTCGCGATGCCGAACAGGGCCATGCCGATCAGCATCAGCGTGAAGCTGCGGCCGGCCACGCCGAGCAGGCCGAGCACCGCGCCGATCATCGCGAGCGCGTAGCCGAGCGCCAGTCCCGGGCGGCGGCCCGAGCGCGCCATCAGGCGGGCCAGCGGCCAGCTCGCGAGCGCGGTGCCGAGCGCGCCCACCGCGATCGGCAGGCCCGACCAGGTATTGGTACCGGTGATGCTGGCCGCCATGATGCTGCCGACCGCCATGCCGATCGCGTGGCCGGTGCTGCCGCAGACCTGGGCCACGAACAGCGTGGCCATCAGCTTGACGCGGACCGAGCCGCGGGGTGACGTCTCTGTCAGAGCGTGCATGAGGCGGTCGAGGACCGGGAGGAATCGTATCACGCTCGCTCCGGTCCGCTCGATTCTGATACGATCGCGGCCGGAGCGATCATCGTCATGCGCGTGAGCCGCGTCACCCCGTTCCTCGCCGATCTCGGATCCGGCAAGAACCTGTGCTTCGTCAAGGTCGAGACCGACGGCGGCCCGCACGGCTGGGGCGAGTGCTACACGCAGGCCGACCGCGACACGAGCATCGTCGCGCTCGTGGAGGCGATCGGCCGCTATCTCGTGGGCCGCGACGCGAGCCACATCACCCACTTCGTGCACTGGGCCTACCACGATTTCGCGGCCAAGCGCGGGGCGATGGACTTCTGGAGCGCGGTGAGCGGGCTCGAGCAGGCGCTCTGGGACATCGCGGGCAAGCGTCACGGGGTCCCGGTTCACGAGCTCCTGGGCGGCCCGTGTCGCGACCACGTGCGGGTCTACGCCAACGGGTGGTACGGCGGCGCCAAGACCCCGGTGGAGTATGCGGGGCGGGCGCGCGACACGGTGGGCCGCGGCTTCAACGCGTTGAAGTTCGACCCGTTCCCCGGCCCCTGGCGCACCCACATCAGCCGCGCGGCCGAGGAGCAGGCGGTGGCCAATGTGGCCGCGGTCCGGGAGGCGGTGGGGCCCGAGGTGGACCTGCTGATCGAGGTGCACCGGCGCCTCGCCCCCATGCACGCGGTGCGCATCGCGCGGGAGATGGAGCGCTTCCGGCCGTTCTGGTACGAGGAGCCGGTGTCCTCCACGAACCTGGATGCCCTCGCGGAGTGCCGGCGCCAGATCGCGATCCCGATCGTCACGGGGGAAGAGCTCTACACCCGCGCCGAGTTCCGGCGCGCCTTCGAGCTGCGCGCGGCGGACATCGTGAATCCCGACGTGTGCAACTGCGGCGGGATCCTGGAGCTGCGCGCGATCGCCCAGATGGCCGAGCCCTCCCTGGTCACGGTGTCGCCCCACAACTACAACAGCACCACGGTGGGCCTCGCCGCCACCCTGCACGTCTCCGCCGCGATCCCCAACTTCCTGATCACGGAGTACTTCGTGAACTTCGAGGCTCGCGGCCGCGAGATCGCGGCGCCCTCGTTCGAGGTGAAGGCCGGACACATCGGGGTGCCCACCGGGCCCGGCCTCGGCATCGAGCTGGACGAGGCGGCGCTCGCGCGCTTCCCGGCGCGCCCGTCCACCGGTCGGACGATGCCTACGCCGGGCGACGAGGCGCCGTGAGAGGAGAGACGCGATGAGGGCAGGGAATCTCGATCGCCGGTCATTTCTCACGGGCAGTCTCGCCCTTACGACCACTGCGCTGGCGTTGCTGCGCGCTTCGCGCGTAGCCGCCAGCGATCTGGACTTCGCCTCGGCGCTGGACGCAGCCCGGGCGATCCGGAGCGGGCAGGTCTCCGCGGTCGAGCTGACGACCCGGATGCTGAACCGGATCCAGCAGCACAACGGCAAGCTCAATGCCGTCGTCGCGCTCGCCCCGGACGCGGTGGATCGCGCGCGCGCCGCCGACGAGGCGCGCGCCCGCGGCGATTGGTGGGGCCCGCTCCACGGCGTGCCGTGCACCATCAAGGACACCTTCGAGGTGGCCGGCGTCACGACCACCGCCGGCTCGCCCGCGCTACGAAACCACGTGCCCACCCGGGATGCAGCGGTGGCGGCGCGGCTCCGGGCGGCGGGCATGGTCGTCCTGGGGAAGACCAATGTCCCGCTGTTCGCGGCCGACTGGCAGAGCTTCAACGCGGTGTACGGCCAGACGAACAATC
>CAMLFJ010000286.1 GCA_946479205.1 uncultured bacterium
CCCGGCGCACCCGCGCGAGATAGGCCTCGCGGCTCGCGTAACGCTCCTCGATGGAGAGACGCGGGTCGCCCGTTCGCGCCCGGTCGGCCGCGGTGCGCGCGAAGGCGAGCGTGGAGCCCATCATGGCCATGATGTCGCCCGGGGCGCCCTGCTCCGGATGGCGCGGGTTCCAGCCCGTGAAGGTGGCCAGCGGCACCCGCAGCTCGGGCGGGCGAATGCCCGCGCGCTCGTTGCCGTCGTCGTCCACCGCCGACACGAACGTCACGAAGGGCGCGCCGAGCTTGGGCGGCAGGGTGGCGATCCCGCGCTCGACCGCCGGGCCGAAGTCGAGCCGCTGCGGCCGCTGGACCCGGTCGGGGAAGCGCGCGCCGGGAATCGCGGCGTAGACCCCGCGCGTGGTCTCGGCGGTCACCGCGGTGCCGTCGGCCAGGCGCGGGACCGCGCTGGGCGGCGGCTCCACCCCCTCGCCCACCCACCGATCGAGATTCACCAGCGCGGCGCGCAGGAGCGGCGAGTAGTCCACCACGCTGAACGGGTGGAAGCCCCGGCCTCCGGTATTGGGATCGGCGGGCGGCGGCGGGAGCGCGCCCGGCGTGTGCTGGCACCCCGCGAAGAGGTACTGGCGCACGTGGGCCGGAGGAGCCTCATCGCGCGTGCCGCCCACGTCGGTGTGCACGAGCGAGCCGTCGCCCCGCCAGTACTCGGCGGAGGTGTTGATGGTGAAGATGCGCGGCGGCTTCTGGCGGCCCGCCAGGCGCCGGAGGAGCGCGTCGCGCTGGCCGGTCACCGGATCGTCCTGCTCTCCGTCGGTGAACGGGAACAGGCTGCCCACCGCGTGCACCGCGTTGAGCGAGGGCTGACCGAAGCGGCAGTTGAACTCGCCGCGCCGGCCCCCCGCCACGTGCGGGATCACCGCGTCCCAGACGAAGCGGCCGGCCTCGTCCTCGTCGAGGCCCAGGTAGAGCAGGTGCCGAAGGAAGCGCCCGCTCTGCGAGACGCCGAACACGTACGACCGCTCGATGGTCCCCGCGCAGGGATTCCCCTCGGCGGCGGTGCCCCAGCGCAGGAAGCTCGCGGTGTCGCGCACCGCGGTCCAGCCGAGCCCGCCCACCGGGGGATGCTCCGCGCGGTAGTAGCAGTCGTAGATGCGGCCCGGCTGGAAGCCCCCGTCGAGCGCGACCGACCCCGCGTCGGGGAAGCGCCAGGCCGCGCGCGGCAGCGTGACCGCGGGCGCGCCGGCGTGCTCGCGCACGGAGAGCTCCGCCTCCGGGTCGTCCAGGCGCGCGACCGGATGCGGGATGTGGTAGCGGTCGGCCAGCGGCAGCACGTCCATCCGCGCATTCGGCCGGAACTCGCAGCGCACGCGCTCGGAGACGCCGGGCACCCGGGGCACCGTCATCGCCATCATCCCGTCGCGGCGCGGCACGTCGGGCTGCCAGCCGATCCAGGCCACCGTGTAGCCGTGGCGCATCAGGAACTGATTGCCGAAGTCCTCGCGGGACGCCGGGTCGTTCGAGCGCGGGGCGGTGTTGAACATGCCGAGGGCGATCTTGCGGCCGCGATTCGGCACGTCGAGGAGCAGCCGGCCGCGCCCGCCGTCGAGCGGCCGCAGGAGGTAGAAGTCGGCGGAGTACTCCACGAGCCCGCGGGCGTTGCGGGGGGCCAGGCCGAGGTCCGCGACCGGCTCGTTCGCCCGGGCCGCCGGATCCGCGGTGAAGTGCAGGACGCCCTCGAGCTTCTCGTACGTGTGGGCCGTCCCGCTCGGGCCCTTGAAGGCGGCGCCGTCCAGCACCGGCTCGCGCCGGGTGATCTCGAGCCTGACGACGCCCATCGCGTGAGCCCTCCGATCTAGAAGCCGAGGAACGGCTTGAGCGCGGCGAGGACCGCGTCCGGATTGTCCTCGTGCAGCGTGTGCACCGCGCGGGGAATCTCGACGAAGCGGCCCTGCGGCAGCTCCTTGGCCATGCGTAGGGCCACGTCGCGATCGAGGATCGGGCTCTCCTCGCCGCGCAGCACCAGCGTCGGCACCGGGATCTCGCGGAGCACCGCCCACCAGTCCACCTCCACCGTCGAGCGCCGCGTCTTCACGCTCGGGTGCCACGCCCACACGATGCGCCCGTCCGGCCGCTGGCGCAGGCTCTGGGCCGCCACCCAGCGGTAGTAGTGGATGCCCGGATACGGGTTGCCGCGGAGGAGATGCTGGGCCGCCTGCTCGATGCTGTCCCAGTACTCGGGCTCGGGGGGGCCCGCCGGCGCCTGGGCGGCGCGCGCGCTGATCTCGGGCCCGATGTCCACGATCACGAGCTTCTGCACCGACTCGGGGCGCTTCGAGGTGAAGTACATCGCGTTCCGCCCGCCCATGGAGAGCCCCACGACCACCAGCGGGGCCAGGCCGAGCTGGTCGATCATGCCGCTCAGATCGTCGAAGGCGGCGATCGGCCCGTAGACCTCGGCCGGATCGCTGTCGCCGTGCCCGCGCTGGTCGAGCGCGTACACGTGGAAGTGCGGCTGCAGCGCGATGGCGAGCGTATCCCAGGCGTGCGCGTGCCCGGTGAAGCCGTGCAGGAGGAGGAGCGGGGTGCGGCCCTCCCCGCCCCAGTCGAGCACGTGGAAGCGCAGACCCTGGACGGTCACGTTCCGGTCGATCGGCCGCAGCAGGTTCATGCCGGCGCGATCAGAGCTGGATGCGGCCGGGACCCCGCGGGCCGCCACGGCCGCCCATGTCGGGCGGCATCCGGTCGGGGATCACGATGTTGGAGGACTGCTCCCGGCGCAGCTCCTGCAGCTCGCGGATCGCCCGTTCGACGCCCACCTTGGCGCCCTCCGCGAACTTCTCGGCCGCGTCGCCGAGTGAGGTCGCGTCGATCTCGAAGGTGATCGGCAGCGCGCCCACCGGAGAGAGGAGCTGGGCCTCGCCCACGTAGAGGACCTTGCGGGCGAGGTCGATCGAGCCGTCCGTCGTCACCGGGGTCATCACCCGGATGATGCCGATCCGGCGGTCGGTATAGGTCTCCTCGCGATACAGGGCAGTGGCGTCCATACGGAGCTCGAGCTCATCGGCCATCGTCGATAATCCTCTCTTTCGTCGAAAAGTCCGTCACGCGAGCTCGGCCCGCGCGCTCATCGCCACCGTGCCCTCGGGGGTCACCGCCCACAGCTCGGCCCCGCGGCCGTCCGCGGTGGGGCGGCCCCGCAGCTCGAAGGGCGCGCTGTCGAAGAGCGGCGCCCGCGCCTGGGTCTCGTATCCGGTGAACACGCGGCCGGGGTGCTGGTCGCGCGCGAAGTCGATCAGGAGCGTGGAGGTGAGCGGGCCGTGGACGACCAGCGCGGGGTATCCCTCCCGCTCCATGGCCCACGGCCGGTCGTAGTGGATGCGGTGACTGTTGAAGGTCAGCGCGGAGAAGCGGAACAGCAGCACCGGGTCCGGCGCGATCCGCCGGCGCCACGGCACGTCGTCCGGCGCGGTCTCGCGGCGCGGCGCCTGGTTGCGTTCGCCCGCCCGGACCTCCTCGCGGAACACGGTGCGGCGCTCTTCCTCGATGGCCAGGGCCGGGCCCGCGAAGATGCGTTGCACCACCGTGGCGAAGACCAGGGTGCCGGTGCCGCCGGTCTTGACCGAGATGTCGGCCAGCTCGGTCTCCCGGCGCACCGTGTCGCCGATGCGCAGCGGGCGGTGGAAGCGGAAGCGCTCGCCCGCGAACATGCGACGGGGCAGCGGCATCGGCGGGATCACCCCGGTGTCGAGCGGGCTGCCGTCGGGACGGAGTGCGGCCGGCGGAAAGCGCGGGAGGAAGTAGAGCGACTGCCAGCCCGGGGGCAGCGGATCGCCCGGCCCGAGCTCGGGCTCGTCCCGGCCGAAGGTCAGGCGCAGCAAGTTGGCGGGCGCGGCGGTGATCACGTCGGTCGCGCTCTCGCGCCGGCCGACGTGCGCCTTCAGGTCGTCGAGCGCGACCCCCGATGTTCCCACGGCCGTCACGCGCGCACCGGCGGGCGGCGGCGGTGCCAGTCCGTCTCCCGCTGATAGGCGTGGCCGGCGCGCAGCACGGTGACCTCGTCGAAGGGGCGGCCCGAGATCTGGAGCGACAGCGGCAGGCCGGTCGTGGAGAAGCCGGTCGGAAGGGCCAGCGTCGGCAGCCCGGTGATGTTGAACGGGCCCATGTTGCTCTTGGCGAACGGGAAGTCCGGATCCAGCACCACCTTGAATGCGGGCGCCGGACCGAGCGCGGTGGGCGTGACCAGCACGTCCACCGACTGCAGGACGCGCGCGGTGTCCTCGCGGATCTGGGCGCGCAGGCGCTGGGCCTGGATGTACTCATCGGCCCGGAAGAGCCCGCCCGCCATCAGCTTCTCGCGCAGCACGTCGCCGTAGAGCTCGGGCTTCGTGCGCAGATCCCGCTCGTGATAGGCGAACGCCTCGGTGAGCATGATCACCATGAAGGACGGGGTGGCGTGGATGCTCGGGATCGTCACGTCACGTACGGTGGCGCCGAGACGCCCGAGCTCGGCCAGCGCGCGCTCGAAGGCGGCCACCGTCTCCGGCTCCACCTGGTCGAAGAAGTAGTCGCGGACCACGCCGACCCGGAGGCCCTTGACGCCGCCCTCGAGGGTGGCCAGGTAGTCGGGCACCGGCTCGCGGGCCGAGGCGGGATCGGCCGGATCGTGGCCGGCCAGCGCCTGCAGCATGAAGGCGCAGTCCTCCGCGGAGCGCGCCATCGGCCCGGTGTGATCGAGGGTCCACGAGAGCGTGACCACTCCCACCCGGCTCACCCGCCCGTAGGTCGGCTTGAGCCCGGCGATGCCACAGAAGGCGGCCGGCCCCCGGATGGACCCGCCGGTGTCGGAGCCGAGCGAGCCCACCGTCATGCCGGCGGCCAGCGCCGCGCCGGAGCCGCTGCTCGAGCCGCCCGGGATGTGATCGAGGTTCCACGGGTTGCGGGCGGGCGGGAAGCGGTGACCCGGGAACTGGATGCCGAAGGCGAACTCGTGGGTGATCAGCTTGCCGAGCATGACCATGCCCGCCTGCTGGAGCCGGGTCACGCAGGTGCAATCGAAGTCCGGGACCC
>CAMLFJ010000287.1 GCA_946479205.1 uncultured bacterium
GAGACCCCCATGGGAGTGCTGGACGGAATCAAGGTGCTGGAGATGGCGCGCGTCCCCCCCGCCGAGATGCCCGGCATGTTCCTGGCCGACATGGGCGCGGACGTGCTGAAGATCGAGACGCCGCCCGACGAGCCCGAGGACGCGGCCACCAAGCGCCGCGCCGCGTTCGCCTACGTGAACCGCAACAAGCGCTCGCTCGCGCTCAACATGAAGGCGCCCGAGGGCCAGGCCATCTTCCGGAAGCTCGCGGCCGCCGCCGACGTGATCGTCGAAGGGTTCCGGCCCGGCGTCATGAAGCGGCTGGGCGGCGACTACGAGACGCTTTCCGCCACCAATCCGCGCCTCGTCTACTGCTCGCTCTCCGGCTTCGGCCACAACGGACCCTACAAGGACTACCCGGCCCACGACGGCAACTACCTCTCCCTCGCCGGGGTGCTGAACCTGATCGGGGAGCCGGACCGCAAGCCGATATTCCCCCTCAACCTGGTGGCCGACTACGGCGGGGCCAGCATGCACGGCGCGCTCGGCATCATGATGGCGCTCTTCGCGCGGGAGCGGACCGGCCGCGGCCAGCACGTGGACGTCTCCTACCTCGACACCTCGCTCGCCCTGCTCGCGGCCACGCCCAACATGCGCTTCTTCTGGAGCGACGGCATGGCCCCGAAGCGCGGCGAGGGCTTCCTGGGCGGGTCCTACCCCTACTACGCGGTCTACGACACCAAGGACGGCAAGTACCTCACCATCGGCTGCACCGAGCCCTGGCTCTGGGAGAACTTCTGCAAGGCGATCAACCGGCCGGACATGGTGAAGTTCGCGCGCAAGGCCGACCAGTTCGTGCGGGCGGCCAATGCGGAAGAGGTGGCCGCCCGCGAGGAGATCGAGGCCATCATCCGGACGCGCACCCGGGACGAGTGGTACGACTTCCTGGTGAAGGCCGACGTCTGCGTGGGGAAGGTCTACGAGCCGGAGGAGGTCGTCGCCGACCCGCAGGTGCAGGCCCGCGACATGATCGTGGAGATGCGCCACCCGGTGCACGGCACCGTGAAGCAGTTCGGCCAGCCCATCAAGCTCTCCGCCACTCCGGGGACGATCCGGAGCGCCGCCCCGCATTCGGGCGAGCACACCGATCAGGTGCTGGGCGAGCTCGGGATCCCGGCGGGCGACATCAAGACGCTCCGCGACAAGAAGATCGTGGCCTAGCCGCGATCCGCGCGTACTCGCGGAAGCTGATCAGGCGGATGCCCTCCTCCGCGATCGCGGCGCGCACCTGCGCGTCGCAGAGGGAGCGCAGCTCCACTTCCCGCTCCCGGTTGTACTGGGCGTCGGGGCGGGTCTCGACGTGGCCGGGATGGCAGGACACCTCCGAGACGCCGGGGCCGAGGGACCGGAGGACCGCGAGCAGGTAGTCCACGCTGATCTTGGTCATGTCGGTACGGCCGAATTCGGGCTGCCCCCAGAAGCGTCCCACGAAGAACACCTCCGAGAAGCCGCGCACCGGCACGCCGAGGCGCTCGCCCGCCTCGATGAAGTGGCGCGCCACGTTGAAGACCCGGTGGACGTGATGATGCGAGTCGATGTGGGTGGGCGGACCGCCGGTCATCCGCGCGAAGGCGTCGAGCTGTCGCGCGACCTCCCGCTGGACGACGCGCGGGTCCTGCACGTTGACGAGCCACTTGCCGCGATCGTCGAACGCCACGTGGATGCCCAGCCCGAGGTTCGGGCGCTGCCGGGCGAGCCGGAGGGCGTCGGCCGCGTGCGGGCCGTCCACCAGGAGGCTCGCGCTCGTCACGATGCCGCGATCGTGGGCCTCGAAGATGCCGCGGTCGATCTCGTCAGACAGACCGAGGTCGTCGGCGTTGACGATCACCAGGCGCTGGCGCACGTCGGGATTGGCGATCTCCAGCGGCGCGTGCGACTCGTCCGCCGCGGTCGCCCGCACCGGAGCGCCCGCGGCCGCGAGCCAGCCGCCCGCCCCGCCCAGTCCCGATCTGAGGAATACCCGTCTCGATAGCCTCATGGGGCCTCCCGGAATCACTGCCCTTTCAGGATAACCCAAAGCTGCCGAACAAATCGCGCCCGCGAAGTGGGCGAGCCGATCCGAAATGGGCTAAAATCGCCCAAGGTGCTCACGACCGATTCCCCACCGTCCAGGAAACGCTGAGAGAAATCCGATGACCACCGCGCCCGACTCCTTCGCCGACCTGCTGTCCACCCGTGCCCGCATCGGCTGGGGCGCGCCGCCCGCCGCGCGGCCGGTGACCAACGCGCTCTACGAGTTCGGGGGCGGCTTGCCGGATCCCGCGTCCTTCCCGTACGACGGCCTGATCGACGCCACCGCCCGGATGATCCGGGCCGAGGGCGCGGAGGCGCTCACCTACGGCGAGGCGCAGGGGTATCGCGGCCTGCGCGAGCTGGTGTGCCACAAGTACGGCCTCTTCGAGGGGCTCAAGGTCGGGCCCGACAACATCATCATCTCGAACGGCTCCGGCCACGCGCTCTCGCTGGCCTTCAGCGCCCTCGTGGACCCGGGCGACGTGATCCTGTCCGAGGCCCCGACGTTCTCTGGCACGCTCCAGACCATTCGCCGCCACGGCCCGCAGGTGCTCGACGTGCCGGTGGACCAGGACGGGCTGGTGGTGGACGTCGCGCGGGAGCACCTGGCCACCCTCCGGAAGCAGGGCCGCCGGTGCAAGCTCATCTACACGATCGTGAACTTCCAGAACCCGTCGGGGCCGTCGCTGTCCCTGCGCCGCCGGCGGGAGCTGATCGACCTCGCGCACGAGTACGACACGCTCATCCTGGAGGACGACGCCTACGGCGAGCTCCGCTTCGAGGGCGAGCACCTGCCCTCGCTCTACGCGCTCGACGGCGGCGGCCGGGTGATGCGCGCGGGCACCGTGTCCAAGATCCTGGGCGCGGGCTTCCGTCTCGGCTGGCTCTGCGCGCCCAAGGAGATGATCCCCGCCTTCCAGGGCTTCCTCTTCGGAGGCGGCGTGAACCCGTTCGCCTCGCGGGTGGCCACCTACTTCCTGCGCGACAATCTGGCCCCCCACGTGGCCCTGCTCGTCAACGTGTACCGCGCCAAGCGCGACGCGATGCTGCGCGGGCTGTGGGAGAAGCTGCGGGACACCGACGTCGAGATCAGCAAGCCGGAGGGCGGGTTCTTCATCTGGATCAAGCTGCCCACCGGCACCGACACCGCGAAGCTGTTCGACCGCGCGGTCAAGGCCCGCGTGCAGTACACCGCGGGCACGTCCTTCTTCCCCAACGGAGGCGGCGATCGGCACATCCGGCTGGCCTTCAGCTTCGAGTCCCCCGAGCGCTGCTACGAAGGCGCGCGGCTGATCGCCCAGGCCATTCTCGACGCCAGGAGCTAGCATGGCGCGGCACCGCATCCTCGTCGTGGACGACGAGGACAACCTCCGTGACGTGCTGATGGAGGTCCTGAAGCGCGACGGCCACGAGGTGGACAGCGCGGTGGACGGGGCCGAGGGCCGTCAGCGGGCCGAGGAGCACCGCTACGACCTCGTCGTCACGGATCTCCGCATGCCGAACCTCGAGGGGCCCGACCTCTACCGCGCGATCCGCGAGCGCTACTCCGACGACCCGCCCCGCTTCATCTTCATGAGCGCCAATACCGGCATCGAGGAGTACGCCGCCTTCCTCTCCGAGACCGGCGAGCCCGCGCTCGAGAAGCCCTTCAACCTGGCCGACATGCGCCAGGTCGTCCTCCAGGTCCTCGCGCAGAAGCCCCGCGCGTAGCTCTGGGGTCAGGTCTTACATTACGACATTTTCTGCCCCGGTCGCCGCCTCGCAGCGCGCCGGAAAAGTCGTAATGTAAGACCTGACCCCTTCTTGACGGGAGGGCCGGGCGCTGTTAGCGTTCCGGCGTGACGATCGCGAGCCCCGCCCTCCTGGACCCCGCGCGCTCCACCCCCGACGTGTCGGAGCAGCGCGCGCGCATCCGCGCGATCGTCGCGCCCCGCACCGGCGAGCGCGGGCTCGACATCGGCTGCGGCTTCGGTCTTCTGTCCTGCGAGCTAGCCCGCGACGTGGGCCCCACCGGCCGGATCATGGGGGTGGACGCGGTGCCGGACATGATCATCGCCTGCGAGGAGCGGGCCCGGCACGACGCGGTCACCGGCCGCACCGAGTTCCGGCAGGCCGATCCCGAGGCGGTGCCCGCCTCGTCGGGCAGCTTCGACTTCGTGACCGCCATGCAGGTCTACGAGTACATGGCCGACGTGGAGCGCGGGCTCGCCGAGGCGTACCGCGTGCTCAAGCCCGGCGGCCGGCTGGCCGTGCTCGACACCGACTGGGAGTCCTGCGTCTGGCACGCGGGCGACCGCGAGCGCACCGCCCGAATTCTGAGAGCCTGGGAGCAGCGGTTCGCGCATCCCCACCTGCCCGCGCGCCTGCCCGATCTGTTGCGGCGGAGCGGCTTCGCGCTCCGGACCGTGACGATGATCCCGGTCGTCAACGTGGAGATGAGCGAGCAGACCTACAGCCCGGGCATGATCGACGTGGTCGCACGGTTCGCGGCCAGCCGGGGCGGGGTCGGCGAGGAGGAAGCCGCCGGGTGGGCCGACGACGTGCGGAGCCAGGCCGCGAGGGGCGAGTACTTCTTCAGCCTGTCCCGCTACCTCTTCCTGGCCGAGCGCGCGCGCACCTCGCGGGGAGGCGCGGCATGAGGATCGAGGTCGAGATGATCCAGGAAGAGGGCGGGATCTTCCGGGCCACCGCGGTCTCCTACCCGGACGTGAGCGTGACCGGGCGCACCGAGAAGGAAGCGCTCGGGCTGTTGCTGGAAGCCGTCGGCAAGTACCTCAAGACCCACTCCGAGCGCACCTAGCCCGGAGGCCCGCCCACTCCCGCGCGCCGGCTCAGGGGCGGCGAGCGGGCCCCTGCGTCGGCATCGCCTCCGCGCCCGGCGGAGCGCTCGGCGCCGGGACGGGGTGCGCCTGCGAGGGCATCCGGTCCTCGGCGGGAGCCGCGGCGGTCGCGGCCGGGCGCGGCGCGCGGGCGGCCGGCTGGGGCGGCGCGGTGCCCCACGGCGTCGCC
>CAMLFJ010000288.1 GCA_946479205.1 uncultured bacterium
GGCGTGGCGCTCGCCGCGCCGTGGTACACCCGGAACTGGATCCGCACCGGCAGCCCGCTCTTCCCCTTCTACCTGGGTATCTGGCCCGCCCAGGCACCGGGTTGGGACCTCGAGCGCTCCCAGCTCTACGAGACGCTGTTCTCGCTCTACGGGAGTGCCCAGGGCGGGCTCGACTACCTCCTGACCCCGCTGCGGCTGGCGGTCGCGGCGCAGCCGGATCAGCCCCAGTTCTACGACGGCGTGCTCGGCATCGCGGTCGCCTTCGCGCTGCCCCTGCTCGCCTGGGCGCTCTGGAGACGACGCCTCGACGTCGAGCTGCGGCTCGCCCTGCTGGTCTCGGCCTGCCTGTTCGTCTTCTGGCTCTTCTCGAGCCAGCAGCTCCGCTACCTCCTGCCCGCGCTGCCCGGCCTCGCGATCGCGATCGCGGCGGCGGGAGCCACGCTCGGGGGGACGAGAGGTCGCGCCCTCCGCGCCCTGATCCTGGGCGCCGCCGCGCTCGGGGTGCCCGTCACGCTCGCGTGGTTCCTGACGATGGACCCGGTGCGCGTCGTGCTCGGCGGCGAGGGCCGCCCCGAGTTCCTCCGCCGGCGCCTCGACTACTACCCGTACTACGAGGTCGTGAACCGGGAGCTGCCGCCGACCGCGAAGGTGTGGCTGATCAACATGCGACGGGACACCTATCACCTGGAGCGGCCGTATTTCTCGGACTTCATCTTCGAGGACTACACCCTGACCCGCTACGTGTGGGCGGCCGCCGGATACGAGGAGATCCGCGCGCGGGTCCGCGCCGACGGGATCACCCACCTGCTGGTCCGACACGATCTCCTGTTCGACTACCGCCGCTCCCCCATCGTGGACGAGCGGCGGACGCGCGAGGAGAACGAGGCCCGCCTGACGCGGCTGGCCGACTTTTTCAGCCGGGGTACCCGGCTCGTCAAGGGCGACCAGAAATTCTGGCTCATCGAGCTGCCCGGGGACCGGGAAACGAAATAGGCCTGGCTCAGCCGCCGCGTCGAGGGCGAAACACGAGAGTCTGGCCGACCCGCTCGGACACCGTGTAGCGCTGCTCGATCGCCCGGAGCATCTCGTCGGTCCATCGGTCCCGGTGGAGCGGCACCTCGGGAATGGCGTAGATCAGGATCGCCGCGAAGGCTTGACGCTCGATGTCGCCGAGCAGCGGGCGCTGGTCCCATCGCCCCGCGCGCGCGAGCTGAGTCATCTCGAACGGCTGGAAGAAGATGGGCCGGCCGGCCCTTGCCAGCAGGCCCATGTCCTCGTCGGCGAGCACGGTCCCGCCGGCCTCGCGCACCAGCTCCTCCAGCCGGCGCGCGTCCGCGAGCTGGCCGAGGCGGGCGTGGGTCACCGCGCGGTAGGGGGAGACCAGGACCATCAGGGCCACGTCGAGCGCCAGCAGCAGCGACACCGCCGCGGTCACCGCCCGGCGGGGCCCGAGCCAGGCGAGCAGAACGCCGAGCGCCAGGGCCACCGCCGCCCCCAGCTCCAGCAGGTAGTTCACGTTCGAGCCGACCTTGCCGATCGTGAGCCCCGAGAGTGCGGCGCCGATCAGGTAGGGCCCGACGAGGCGCCACGACGGCACGCGGAGCGCGCCGGCCACCAGCAGGAACAGGCCGGCCGCGGTGAGGGCGATCGGCATGAGCGCCCACACGTCGGCCAGGTAGCGCGCGAGCGAGCCGGCCTGGTACGCGTTGAGGTTGGCGGTGACGACGTTGAACGAGAAGCCGCCGCGGGTGAGCCACTCGAGCCCGCCGAAGAGCGCGGCGCCGACGGCCGCCACCAGTCCGAGCAGGGTCAGCGCGCGACGCCGGCGCCCGGTCGCGAGCAGCCAGGCGGTCGCGGCGAGCGGGGCGGCCAGCCCGTACGACTGGCGCGTGAAGATGGCCGCGGTGAGCAGGAGCGCCGCGAGCGGCACCGTCCCCCGCGCGTCGGGCCGGCGCACGCAGACGTAGAGCCCGCCCAGGCTGAGCGCGAGCGCGAAGGCGTCCACCCGGTAGAGCCCGGCCCAGTAGGACGCGGGTGGGAACGCGAGCAACGCGAGACCGCCGATCACCGCGGCCAGGCGATCGCCCGTGAGGGCCTGCACGATCAGGCCGATCAGCGTCGCGGCGGCCGCGATGCTCAGCCAGGAGAGCAGGCGACCGTACCAGAACGCGGGGCCCGCGAGCCGGGCCACCGGGCTCAGCACGAGCGGGTAGAGCGGCGGGTAGTTACTGATGGTGTACGGCGGCGAGGCCAGATCGGCGCGGTAGATGTTCTCGCGATTTCCCAGCGCCCGCGTCTGGGCCAGCAGCGGGCCCTCGCCGTAGTCCATCGGGTACGGAAACGCGATCACGCGCGCGCCGTCTGCCGCGAAGACGACCGCGCCGCCCACGAGGGCCAGGAGGAGCAGGCCCGTCGGCATCATCGCCGCGAGCGTCATCAGGTTCGCGCGTCTCTCCATCGCGGGGGCCGCGCGAGCAGTGTAGCGTATCGATGGCACGGAACCGGCCAATGCGCCGCTGGCCTCCTTCGCGACCCCAGGACCGCCGGGCATCCTCGTGCCCTCGGCCGCCCCGCTCCAGTGGGCGGACCTAAAGCGCATCGTTCCTCGGGACTTGCCGGGACCCGTAGATTGGAATCCCCTCGGGGCCCGCGTGCTATGATGAACGGCAGTGATTGATCTCCTGGCTGGGCAGCCCTTGACGAGGGGGGTCGGCGAGTGGGCCTAGCGACGTTCCTCGAGCGCACCTGGAGCGGCATCACCGGGCTCGTCAAGCCTCGCTCGGCCTCCTCCCTCTTCCGCCTGGCCGACCAGTATCGCCACGAAGGGCGCTACGAGGACGCCGCCGAGCTGATCACCGAGGGGCTGCGCGTCTCGCCCAACATCGCGGTCGGGCACCTGCTGGACGCCTACCTGCACGTGGTGTTCCGCGAGATGCCCGCGGCCAAGGCGTCGTTCCGGCGAGTGCTCGCGCTCGATCCCTACCATCCCCGGGCCCTGTTCGGCCTGGCGCGCATCGCGCTGGAGGAGGGAGACATCGAGGGATGCCGGCCGTTCCTCGATCGGGCGATCCAGTACTTCCCGGATTTCCCGGAAGCGAAAGCGCTCCAGGAGATGGTGGCCACCTGGACCGCCCCCGCGGCGGGGGCCTTGACCGCCATCGGGACGATTTCCACCGAGCGGCTGCGACTGCCGCCGGGGGCGCACGACCTCGTGCTGACGCACGCCGACGGGACGCTCGTGTTCGCCCAGGGGAGCGAGGAGCGCCAGAAGCACCTCGGGCTGCACATGACCCAGGTCTACCGCATCGCCTCCGCCACGCTCGCCCGCGCCGGGCTCGGCGCGATGCGACGGGGCGTGATCGAGGGCGCGGCCGAGACGACCTTCCTCCGCAGCGACGGCGGCGTCATCCTCGGTGTCGCGCTCGCCCGCGAGGTCGAGGTGGGAGCGGGGCTGGTGCAGGTGAGCCGTCTGTGGACCGACCTGGACCTGAACATCAAGGCCTGAGCCCCGTGGCCGACCCGCAACCCACTTCGGACTCGACGCCTCCGGGCGGTCCCGCCGTCCCGCGCCCGTCTCGGGCGCAGGCGTTCCGGGAGACGCTCTCCGAGCTGACCCGCCTCGACGGGGTGCGGGGGGGCCTCATCGTGACCCCGGACGGCCTCGTCATCACCTCGGAGCTGCCGCCCCGCTTCCCGGTGGAGGCGCTCGCCGCGCTCGCGGCCACCCTCGGGCGGGAGCTGGAGCTGGGGGCGAGTCGGCTGGAGCGGGGTGCCTTCCGTACCGCGCTGTTCTCGGCGGACGACGGGACCGTCTTCGTGGGGGGCAGCCCGGTCGGCTACGTGACCCTGGTCGCGGACCGCAACGTGAACAACGAGGGCGTCCGCACCGCGCTCGGCCGCGCGGTGGACCGCCTGCGCGGCACCTGGCGTACCCCCACCGTCTAGCCCGGGGGCAGGTGTAGCCCCTTCGGGGCCACCTACCCGAGCGTGACCCGCAACACTTCCTCCACCGTCGTCACGCCGTCCACCACCTTCTGCAGCGCGTTCTGCCGGAGGGTCTTCATGCCCTGCGAGACGGCGGTATCACGGATCTCATTGGTGGTGGCGTTCCGCAGCATGAGATCGCGCAGCTCGGTGGTCACCGGCATGACCTCGTAGATGGCTACCCGGCCCTTCATCCCGGTGAAGTTGCACGTCTGGCAGCCCTTGCCCTTGTAGAAGTTCACGGTGCCGAGCCCCTGGGACACGTGCCCGTAGGGGACCAGGCTTTCCTCGTTGGCCTCGTACGGCTCCTTGCAGTCCTTGCAGATCTTCCGGCCGAGCCGCTGGGCCAGGATCAGCTGCAGCGACGACGAGACGAGGAACGGCGGGATGCCCATGTCGAGGAGCCGCGCGGGCGTGGACGGGCAGTCGTTGGTGTGGAGCGTCGAGAGCACGAGGTGGCCGGTCAGGGCGGCGCGGATGCCGATCTGGGCGGTCTCCAGGTCTCGGGTCTCACCGACCAGGATCACGTCCGGGTCCTGCCGCAGAAAGCTTCGCAGGCACGCCGCGAAGGTGCGCCCGATCTCGTCGTTCACCTGCACCTGGTTGACGCCCTTCAGGTTGTACTCGACCGGGTCCTCGGCGGTCATGATGTTGATGTCCGGTGAGTTGATGGTGTGGATGGCCGAGTACAGCGTGGTGGTCTTGCCGGAGCCGGTCGGCCCGGTGATCAGGATCATGCCGTAGGGGCTGTGGATCGCCTTGCTGAACTGCTCGAGGCTCCACGGGTCGAAGCCGAGCGCGCCCAGGTCGAGCTGGAGGGCTTCCTTGTCCAGGATACGCATGACGGTCTTCTCGCCGAAGATCGTCGGTAGCGTCGAGACCCGGAAGTCGATCTCACGCTGATGGTAGCGCAGCTTGATGCGGCCGTCCTGAGGCAGGCGGCGCTCCGCGATGTCCATCGTGGCCATGATCTTCACGCGCGAGGTCAGGGCGGCCTCGAGGCGCTTGGGCGGGGTCATGATCTCGTGCAGCACGCCGTCGATGCGGAACCGGACCCGGAAGACCTTCT
>CAMLFJ010000289.1 GCA_946479205.1 uncultured bacterium
ACGCGGCGTAGCCGGTCGGGACCTCGATGCGCTGGCCGTCCGCGATGGGCCACGGCGAGTGGAAGCGCGCGTAGTAGGGCCAGAAGGACGCGTTGATGCTGTCGGTGACCCAGTAGATCATCACGTTGGTCAGGAGCTCGTCCTTGGTGAAGCGGCGCTCGACGTCGCCGCCGCAGTCGCTCCAGGTCCGGAACTTCTCCACGATCCAGGCCGCGAGCCCCACCGGCGAGTCGCTGAGGCCGAAGGCGAGGGTCTGGGGCCGGGTGCCCTGGATCCACTGGTAGCCGGTCTCCTCGCGCTGCCAGCGGCCGAGATCGTCGAGGTACTGCTTCTCCTCCGGCGAGGGCTGGGCCGGCGGCTTGATGTCACGCCGGAGCGACAGCAGGTTCACGTGGATGGCGGCGAGCCGCTCCGGATACGCGGCGCCCAGCTTCGAGGTGATGAAGCCGCCCCAGTCGCCGCCCTGCGCGACGAAGCGCCGGTAGCCCAGCGTGTCGGTCATGAGCGAGGCGAAGACCTCGGCGATCTCCGCGACGCCGAACCGCGCCTGGCCGGGCGCGAACGAGAAGCCGTAGCCGGGCAGCGAGGGCGCGATCACGGTGAACGCGTCGGCGGGATCGCCGCCGAAACGCGCGGGGTCGGTGAGCATGGGGAGGATCTTGTGGAACTCCCAGACCGAGCCGGGCCAGCCGTGGGAGAGCAGCAGCGGGAGCGGGTTCGGCCCGCGGCCCTCCTCGTGGATGAAGTGCACGTCGATCCCGGCCACCGGCGCGGTGAACTGGCGGAAGGTGTTGAGCCGCGCCTCGTGCGCGCGCCAGTCGTAGCGGTCCTTCCAGTACGCGCCCAGCTCCTTCATGTAGGCCAGGCTCGTGCCGAACGCCCACTCGGCGCCCGGCGCCTGATCGGGCCAGCGCGCGCGGCCGAGGCGCTCGCGCAGGTCGGCCAGCGTGGCCTCGGGCACCTCGATGCGGAAGGGCCTGGGCGGCATCAGAACACCGGCCGTTCGATGTAGGCGCCCCACACGGTGCGGAGTCGCGCCACGATCTCGCCCAGGGTGGCGCGCGCCTTCACGAGCTCGATCGTCACCGGCATGATATTGGTCGCGGGCTCGCGCGCCTCGCGCTCGAGCCGGTCCATCAGGCGATCCACCAGCGCCTGGTCGCGCCGGCGGCGCACCGCCTTCAACCCGGCGATCTGGCGGGCCTCCACCGCGGGGTCCACCTTGTGGATGGGCAGCGGCGGCGGCTCGGAGGGCTCGACCAGCGTATTGACGCCGATCACCGGTTGTTCGCCCGCCGCCTTGCGCCGGGCGAAGTCGTAGGCGGAGTCGGCGATCTCGTGCTGGAAGAAGCCCTCCTCGATGGCCTTGATGGTGCCGCCCATCGCGTCCACCTTGGCCAGGATCCGCAGCACCTCCGCCTCGACGCGGTTGGTCAGGGCCTCCACGTAGTAGGACCCGCCGAGCGGATCCACCACCTGGGTCACGTGGGTCTCCAGCGCGATGACCTGCTGGGTGCGCAGCGCGATCTTCATCGCCTCCTCGGAAGGGATCGCGTAGGCCTCGTCCATGCCGTTGGTGTGGAGCGACTGGGCCCCGCCCAGCACCGCGGAGAGCGCCTGGAACGCGGTGCGGATGATGTTGTTGAGCGGCTGCGCCTTGGTGAGCGTGGCGGCGGCGGTCTGGCAGTGGAAGCGCAGGCGCATGGACTCCGCCTTCGTCGCCCCGAAGCGCTCCTTCATGAGCCGGGCGTAGATGCGCCGGGCCGCGCGGAACTTGGCGACCTCCTCGAAGAAGTCGGCCTGGGCCACGAAGTAGAAGGCCAGGCGCGGCGCGAACTCGTCCACGTGGACGCCCGCGCGGGTCACCTCCTCCACGTAGGCGATCGCGTTCGCCATCGTGAAGGCCAGCTCCTGCACCGAGGTCGCCCCCGCCTCCGAGATGTGATAGCCGCTGATGTTGATCGGGTTGTAGCGGGCGAGGTTCCGCGCGCTCCACACGATCATGTCGCGCATCACCCGCATCGAGGGCCGGATCGGGAAGATCCACTCCTTCTGGGCGATGTACTCCTTCAGGATGTCGGCCTGCACGGTGCCGGACAGCTTGTTCAGGTCGAAGCCGCGCGACTCGGCGAGGGCCACGTACATCGCGAGCAGGATCCACGCGCTCGGGTTGATCGTCATCGAGACCGAGATGCGCTCGAGGTCGATGCCCGAGAAGAGGGCCTCCATGTCGTCGAGGGTGTCGATGGCCACGCCCTCGCGGCCGACCTCGCCGAGCGAGCGCGGGTCGTCGGAGTCGTAGCCCATCAGCGTCGGCATGTCGAAGTCCACGCTGAGGCCGGTCTGCCCCTGCTCGATCAGGTAGCGGAAGCGCCCGTTGGTGTCCTCCCCGGTGCCGAAGCCCGCGATCTGCCGCATCGTCCAGTTGCGGCCGCGGTACATGGTGGGATAGGGCCCGCGCGTGTAGGGAAAGCGGCCGGGCAGGCCGATGTTGTCGGCGGGCGCGTCCGCGATGTCCTCCGGGGTGTAGAGCCGCTGGGTGGGCAGCCCGGAGCCGGTGCGATAGTCGCTACGCGCCTCCGGCTGCCGGGCGAGGAATTCGGCCAGCTCCTTGGCTTCCCACGCGGCCTTCTCGGCGGCCAGGCGCTCGAGCGCTTCGGGATCAAACATGGTGGTTGTCTCCGGCCTGCAGGGCCTTGCGGTAGAGATCTCTATCGTCGATCACGCGGCGGGCCTTGAACTCGGTGCGCGGCAGCGTGCCCTCGGGGACGAGGTCCACCACCGGGTGCACGCCGAGGCGCGCGCGCAGGCGCTCGCGCATCAGCCCGCCCAGGGCGTCGAGCCGGCCGCGGTGGCCCGGGGTGTACTCCGCGCGCACCAGCAGCTCGTCCATGGTCTCGCGGCGGGAGACGATCACCCGGAACTCGCCGCCGAAGCCCTCGATGGCCCGCAGGGTGTCCTCGATGGCGCTCGGATAGATGTTCTCGCCGCGCACGATGATCATGTCGTCGAAGCGGCCGTACAGTCCGTCCGGCAGCCGCGGGTAGGTCCGCCCGCAGGGACACGGCGCGTCCACCCACCGCGCGCGATCGCCCGAGACCAGCCGGATCATCGGCTGAGACGTCCGCTCGAGGTGAGTGTACACGGGGGTGCCCTCGGCGCCGTAGGGCAGGGGCCGGAACGTCTCCGGATCGCAGACCTGGGTGTAGACGAGATCCTGCCAGAGGTGCATGCCGGTGCGGTGGCGGCACTCGCCGTTGGTCATCCACGGCGACATCTCGGCCATGCTGCCCATGTCCACGCAGATGCCGCGGAAGGTCTGCTCGATCAGCGCGCGGGTCGCGGGAATGCCCGCGCCCGGCTCGCCCGAGAAGAAGAGGACCCGGAAGCCCAGGCCCGCGGGGTCGATGCCCTCGCGGCGCGCGGTCTCCGCGAAGTGCAGCGCGTAGGACGGCGTGCCGTAGAACGCGGAGGGCCGGAGATCGCGGGCCCACTGGACGGCCTGGAGCGTCTGGCCCTGCGCGCCCGCGCCGAACGGGAACACGGTGGCGCCGAGCCGCTCGCCCCCCGCGAGCGCGCCCCACGAGCCCAGGTAGAGGCTGAAGAACGAGCAGATCAGGATGCGATCGCCCGGCCGGATGCCCGCGCCCCACAGGATGCGCGCGTGGGCCTCCGCGATGCGCCCCCAGTCGTCCGCCCCGATGCCGAAGACGGTGGGCCGGCCGGTGGTGCCGCTGGTGCCGTGGATGCGCGCGACTTCCGCGGGCTCGATGCAGAGATAGTCGCCGAAGGGCGGCGCCGCCGCCTGGGCGGCTCGTAGCTCCGCCTTCTGCACCACCGGGAAGCGCGCGAGGTCGTCGAGGCTCTTGAGCGTGTCCGGGGACACGCCCGCCTCCTGCCACCGGCGGCGGTAGAACGCGCTCCGCTCCCACGCGTACTGCACCTGGCGAGTGAGCTTGGCGAAGATGAGCGCGTCGCGCGCGGCGGGATCCGCGCACTCGACCTCGGGCAGCCAGTGCTCGGCGGACGGCGCGGGCCGGTAGGCGGGGTCGTAGCGCGGCGGCCAGACCGTCAGGTCCACCCCGCGCGTCCGGGCGAGCGCGGCCGCGTCCACGCGCGCCACCGATCAGCCGGTCGGCCGGGCCGCCACGAGGTCGCGGATGCGGGCGACGATCGTGTCGGGCGGCGTGTCCTGCAGGAGCACCTCGGCCACGCCCATGTCGCGCAGCACCGGCACGTCCTCGTCCGGGATCACCCCGCCCGCCACCAGCAGGATGTCCTCCGCCCGCGCGCCGCGCATCAGCTCGAGCACGCGCGGGAAGAGGGTGAGGTGGGCGCCGGAGAGGATGCTGATGCCGAGCACGTCCACGTCCTCCTGCACCGCCGCGGCCACCACTTCCTCGGGCGTGCGGTGCAGCCCGGTGTAGACGACCTCCATGCCCGCGTCGCGCAGGCAGCGGGCCACGATCTTGGCCCCGCGGTCGTGCCCGTCGAGGCCGACCTTGGCCACCAGCACGCGGATGGGACGCTCGATCATGACGGGAGCGGTCGGGGCCGGGTGGCGCTAGCGGCGGGAGCGGCCGCCCGGCGCGATCGAGGGGCCGGCCGCGGCGCCGTCGGCCACGCCGTCGAGGACCTCGCGCACCTTGAGCGCGAGCGCGTTCGGGGTGAACGGCTTGGAGAGAAACGCGATACCCGAGGCCAGCACGCCGTGCCTGACGATGGCGTCATCCGTGTAGCCGGACATATACAGCACCTTCAGCTCCGGGCGCAAGGTCGCCAGGCGCTGGGCGAGCTCGCGCCCGCTCATCTGCGGCATCACCACGTCGGTCACCAGCAGGTGGATGGTCCCCGCGTGCCGGTTGCTGATCTCGAGGGCCTCGGCCCCATGCCGCGCCTCGAGCACGACGTAGTTGCTCATCTCGAGGATCTCCCGCACCACCGCCCGCACGCGCTGGGCGTCCTCCACGAGCAGGATCGTCTCGCCGCGCCCCGGGGTGAGGACCGCCTCGGGGGAGGCGCCCGCCCGGGGAGCCGGCGCCTCCGCG
>CAMLFJ010000290.1 GCA_946479205.1 uncultured bacterium
GGGACCCGGGCGAGGAGCGCTACACCCTCCACGCCGACGTGCAGTACCCGCACCGCGTGCGCAACGCGCTCGCCACCAACATCTTCAAGATCCCGGAGCACCAGATCCGGGTCATCGCGGGCGACGTGGGGGGCGCCTTCGGGACCAAGGGCTGGCAGTACGTCGAGCACCGGCTGGTGCTGTGGGCGGCGCGCAAGCTCGGCCGGCCGGTGAAGTGGCTCTGCGAGCGGCGGGAGGCGATCCCCGCCGACGAGCACGCGCGCGACAACGTGACCGACGCGGAGCTGGCGCTCGACGCCCAGGGGCGCTTCCTCGCCCTGCGTGTGCGCACCTTCGCCAACGTGGGCGCCTACGTCTCGTCCGACCGCAACCTGCTCGCCACCTTCAGCAACGTGGCGACCCTCGTCGGCGTCTACACGTTTCCCGCCGCCCACGTCGAGGTCCGCTGCATGCTGACCAACACCAACTCCACCGCGCCCTACCGCGGCGCGGGCCGGCCCGAGGCCACCTACGTCATCGAGCGGCTCATCGACGACGCGGCCCGCGAGCTGGGGCTGGATCGCCTCGCCCTGCGGCGGACGAACCTGATCCCGGCCGCCGCGATGCCGTACAAGACCGCGCTCGGCGTCACCTACGACTGCGGGGAGTTCGAGAAGTCCATGGACGCCGCGCTCCGGCTCGCGGACGTCGCCGGCTTCCCGGCACGGCGCGAGGCGTCGAAGGCGCGCGGTCGGCTGCGGGGGCTGGCGGTGGTCAACGCGATCGAGCAGGCGGCGGGCCCGCAGCCGGAATTCGCGGAGATCCGCTTCTCGCCGAGCGGCAGCGCCACCGTCTTCATGGGCACCAAGAACCAGGGGCAGGGCCACGAGACCACCTTCAAGCAGGTCCTCCACGAGCGGCTCGGCATCGATCCGCGAGACGTGCGCTACATCGACGGCGATACCGACCGCGTGGGCTTCGGCATGGGCTCGATGGGCTCGCGCTCGACCGTGATCGGGGGCACCGCGCTGTGGATGGCGGCGGACAAGGTGATCGCCAAGGGCCGCAAGATCGCGGCGCGGCTGCTGGAGGCCGCCGAGGCGGACATCGGCTTCGGCGACGGGAAGTTCTCGGTGGTGGGCACGGACCGGACGCTCTCCTTGAAGGAGGTGGCTCGCGCCGCCTTCCAGCCCGCGCAGCTCCCGCCCGGCGTCGAGCCCGGTTTCTACGAGACGGGCACGTTCTCGCCCAAGCAGGCCACGTGGCCCAACGGCTGCCACGTCTGCGAGGTGGAGGTGGACCCCGAGACCGGCGACGTGACCCTCGCGCGCTACGGGATCGCCGACGACGTGGGCACCGTCATCAATCCGCTGACGCTGAAGGGCCAGATCCACGGCGGGGTCGCCCAGGGCGTGGGCCAGGCGCTCATGGAGCAGGTCGTCTACGAACCGGGCTCCGGCCAGCTCCTGACCGCGTCCTTCATGGAGTACGCCATGCCGCGGGCCGATACCTTCTGCGACATGGTCATCGAGAGCCACCCGGTGCCCACCAAGCTCAACCCGCTCGGCGCCAAGGGCGCGGGCGAGGCGGGCACGGTCGGCGCGCTGCCCGCGGTCATCAACGCGGTGATGGACGCGCTGGCCCCGCTCGGGGTGCGTCAGCTCGACATGCCCGCGAGCAGCGATCGGGTGTGGGAGGCGATCCAGCGAGCCAACGGGGCGCGCCCGACCTAGAAGCGGTAGCGGATCCCCACCTCGAGCAGATTGGAGCCGCTGTGGGAGAAGAGGCCGAAGATCCCCGAGCGGTGATGGACGCGCCCCACCAGGCTCCAGGGCGAGTTCGGTAGCCCCACCGCGGCCTCGATCAGGAGATAGTGCAGCAGGGTCGCGGCGTCGCTGTTGTTCGGGTCGCGCTTCTCGAGCACCGGCACCTCGCTCGTCACCGAGAGGCCCCCGCCGATCGCCACCGAGGTGTCAAGGTAGCGGTTCCACGGGAACGTGATCCAGCGCGCGTTGATCGAGCCGGCGAACTCGATGTGCTTCTGCTCACCGAAGTGCTGCAACATCTGGCCCTCGACCTCCCAGCGAATGTGCGGCCCCCAGTCGATGAACTGATAAGCCACCGAGAGCCCGGCCACGTAGGAATCCTTGAAGTTGAGCTCGGCCCCGAGCTCGAGGAGCTTGCTCCCGGAGTACTGCCCACCCAGCAGGGTCACCGCCCAGTCCCGCTCCGCGGCCGCGGGGGCGGCCTGGGCCAGCGCGGTCAGCGCGAGCACCGCGGCCACCAGGAGTCTCGCGAGCATCAGCGGGGCGCCAGGCCAAGCATGAAGAGATCGGTGATCGTGTGCGCGAGCCGCTCCGCGTCCGGGGCGGTGGCCGCGTGCGCCTTCAGCTTGCCGTCCACGAGCAGCGCGGCGAGGCCGTGGACGAAGGACCAGGCCGCCACCGCGAGCGCGCGCGGGTCGCCGGCGCGCACGTGGCCGACCGCCTGGCACTCCTCGATCGCCTGCACGAGCAGGGTGAACGTACGATCGCCCGCCGCCGCGAGCGCGGGATGCTCCGCCTTGTCCGGCACCTCGGAGCCGAACATCACGCGCAGGTACGAGGGGTGGGCCAGAGCGAAGCGCACGTAGCCGATGCCGAGCGCCCGGAAGCGCTCCACCGGCTCCACCTCTCGCGACCAGATCTCCATCATCCCCTTGGCCATCTCCTCGAAGCCGCGCTCCGCCACCGCGGCCAGCAGGGCCTCGCGATCCGCGAAGTGCCAGTAGGGCGCGGCCTCCGACACCCGCGCGCGCCGGGCCACCGCCCGCAGGCTGAAGCCCTGCGGGCCCTTGCGCGCGATCAGGGCCGCCGCCGCGTCCACCAGCGTGTCGCGCAGGCTCCCGCCGGCCGCGCCGGACCTGGCGTGGCGGGGCGACGGCTTCCCGCGGCGGCGCTTGACAGGCATCACTTAACAGCGTTAATGTACGACGAAACGTCGACGGCGGTGGACGGAATTCCGGAACCCCGCGCGGGAGGGTACCATGATCCGACAACGAGTGCTCCGGGGAACGCTCCTCGGCGCGGCCCTGCTGATCGTCGTGGCCGCCGCGGGCTGCGGCCGCCTTGCGGTGTGGACGGCGCCGGCCAAGACGCCGACCGCGACGCGGACCGCGGCGGCCGTGGAGGCGGACAAGCTCTTCTGGAAGACCCTCCACGCCGGCGCGTACGATCGCATCCCGGACGCGCTGACCGCGCTCAAGGCCGCCTACCTCGAGAACCCGCGCGACGCGGTCACCGCCGCCCACGTCGGCTGGCTGCACATCTGGCGGCTCGGCGAGCGCGCCCGGCAGACCACGCTCCGCCCCGACATCACGGACGACGCGGTGCTGGCACGCAAGTACTTCGAGGAAGCGGTGCGGCTCGACCCCGGCGAGGCACGGTACCTGGGCTTCTACGCCAGCCTCCTGATGGCCGAGGGCACCATCCACAAGGACGAGAAGATGGTCCGGCAGGGCTTCTACGCGATGAAGGACGCGGTCCGCGCGTGGCCGGAGTTCAACTACTTCACGGCCGGCTACACCGCCTCCGGCCTCCCCGTCGACTCCGAACGCTACCGGGAAGGGCTCGAGCAGCAGTGGCTGACCCTCGACGTGTGCACGGGGGAGAAGGTCGATCGCGCGAGCCCGGACTACGCGAAGTACATGCCGCTCGAGACGAAGGAAGGCCCGCGGCGCGTGTGCTGGAACTCCTGGATTGCCCCGCACAACTTCGAAGGGTTCTTCCTCAACTTCGGCGACATGCTGGTCAAGGCGGGCCAGCCGGACCTCGCGGTGACGATGTACCGCAACGCGCAGCTGGCGCGAGAGTATCCGGCCTGGCCCTACAAGGCGGTGCTGGAGGCGCGCATCCGCGACGCCGCGAAGAACGTGGAGGCGTTCCGCCGGACCGGGCCCGGGCCCGACGCGGCGACCCTCATGGGCCGCTCGACCTTCGCCTGCATGGGCTGCCATCGGGAGTGACCCGCTGAATGAAACGGGACCGCCCGCCGGGCCTCGTGACGGCCCGGCGGGCGGCTACGACGAAATTGGTGGAGGCGGTGGGCATCGAACCCACGTCCGGAAACCCTCGGCAACAGGCATCTACATCATTAGCCGGTTATCTCGTGCGTCTCGCCTCTCGGCCCCCCAACCGGCCGGGTCACCGATCAGCCAGCTCCTGTAGTTCTCGCCCCGCACCCCGGAGCAGGGTTTGGAGCCAGCCACCAGAATATGACGTCCTGACCCGAACCCTGGTCACCCGATCCGGAGGACGCTGGCGGGTGTTAGGCCGCCAGAGCTAGCTGGTTGTCGGCAGCTATAACCGTGCCCCCAGTTTTACGAGGAGAGAGCACCTCGTGATGCCACCTGTGCGTCACTGATCCCCGTCGAAACCAGTCGCCCCCAATTACGCCCGGGATCGGGCGCGTGATTCCTTCTCCATCTCCCGCCGGCTTTCTCGCTCACGGAGGGACGCGCGCTTGTCGTGGAGCTTCTTGCCGCGGGCCAGACCCAGCTCGACCTTCACGCGCCCTGCCTTGAAGTATAGACGAAGTGGGATGAGGGTCAACCCGCGCTCGGCGATCTTGCCGAGCAGCCGCGCGATCTCCCGCTTGTGCAGCAGGAGCTTCCGCCGCCGCTCCGGATCGTGATTGGCGTCGGTCCCGTGGTGATACGGGCTGATGTAGCAGCCGACGAGCCACGCCTCGTCGTTGTCGATGGTCGCGTAGCTGTCCTTGAAGTTGACCTGCGCCTCTCGGAGCGACTTGACCTCGGTTCCCCGCAGCACGAGCCCCGCCTCGTACCGCTCGAGGATCGAGTAGTCGTGGAACGCCTTGCGATTGGTGGAGATGACCTTCGCGTCCGTCTCGTCGGCCATCGCGCGCTCAGGCCCCGGAGGGCGCCGCGGGGCCCTTGACTTCATACTCGCGGTCCGTAAGATGGAGGCCTTGCCCGAGCCGAAGTGGCGGAATTGGCAGACGCGCATGATTCAGGGTCATGTGCCCGCAAGGGTGTGGGGGTTCGAGTCCCCCCTTCGGCACCA
>CAMLFJ010000291.1 GCA_946479205.1 uncultured bacterium
CCGCCCGAGCCCAGGGCCAGGAAGGACTGGATGATCTGGAAGCCGCTGCCCTGCGGATCGTCCCACGGGTTCATGAACGCGACCATGCGGCGCCAGCGGTAGGGCTTCATGGCGATGGCCACGATCACGATCGGCAGGGCGCAGCCCGCGATCGCCCCCATGTGCTGCACGCGGGCCCCCGCCATGTAGGCGAGGGCGAGCGTGAGGATGATGAGGGCCAGGCTGTTGCCCAGGTCCGGCTGCAGCAGGGTGAGCGCGGCCATGCCGCCCGCGACCAGCAAAATCGGGAGCAGGCCTTCCACGAAGCGCCCGATGACCTCCTGCCGCCGGGTGAGGAACGAGGCCAGGTAGAGCACGAGCGAGAACTTGGCCAGCTCCACCGGCTGGAAGGACACCGGGCCCACGTGGAACCAGCGCCGGGTGCCGTTGATGGACTGGCCGAACGGGGGCACCAGCACCAGCACGAGCAGGACGAAGGAGACCACGAGGAGCGGGATCACCAGCCGCTCGAGCCAGCGGTAGTCGAGCAGCATCCCGGCCCAGAGGCCGCCGAGCCCGAGCACCGCCCAGAAGAGCTGCTTCTTGAGGAAGAAGAACGGATCGTGGAAGCGGTCCGCGGCCACGATCGCGCTCGCCGAGTAGACCATCACCACGCCCACGCAGACGAGGGTCACCACCACCCCGAAGAGCGGCAGGTCGGGCGTGAGCTTGCGGGGCATCAGGCGAACAGCGCCCGCACCACGGACTTGAACACGTCGCCGCGGTGCTCGAAGTTGCGGAACATGTCGAACGATGCGCAGGCGGGCGAGAGCAGCACCACGTCGCCCACCCGGGCCGCATCGCGGGCCCGGAGGACCGCGTCGTCCATCGCCTCCGCGTCCTCGGCCGGGATTCCCGCGAGGTCGAGCGCGGCGCGGATGCGGTCGCGGTCCTGGCCGATGAGGATCGCGCGGCGCACCCGGCCCCGCGCGGCCTCCGCGAGCGGACCGAAGTCCTGCCCCTTGCCCTTGCCGCCCGCGATCAGGATCACCGGCTCGCTGAAGCTCTCGAGCGCCTTGATCGTGGAGTCCACGTTGGTGCCCTTGGAGTCGTTGTAGTAGACGACGCCCCGGTCGTCGTGCACTCGCTCGATGCGGTGGGCCACCCCGCGGAAGGCCGCGATGCCGCGGCGGATCAAGGACGGCGACATGCCGGTCCAGAGCGCGCACGCGGTGGCCGCGAGCACGTTCTCCACGTTGTGCTGGCCGCGCAGCGTGATCTCGGTGACCGGACAGATGCGCTCGGTGCTGCCGTTGAGCTTGGCCACGATCCAGCCGTCGTAGATGAAGACCCCGTGGGCCAGGGTGGTGAGCCGGCTGAACCAGATCACCCGCCCGCGCGCGCGGCCCCCGAGCCCGGCGGTGACCGGGTCGTCCGCGTTCAGCACCACGCAGTCGGTGGAGAGCTGGTTGGCGAAGATCCGCGCCTTGGCGTCCACGTAGCGCTCGAAGGTCCCGTGCCGGTCGATGTGGTCGGGGGTGATGTTCAGGATCGCGGCGACCCGCGGGCGGAAGCGGTCGGTGGTGTCCAGCTGGAAGCTCGACACCTCCGCGACCACGATCCCGTCCCCGGGGAACTCGAGCGCGTGCTCGGCGAGCGGCGTCCCGATGTTGCCGCCCACCAGCACCGGGCGCACCTGGGTGCGCAGCAGCTCGCCGGTGAGCGTGGTGGTGGTGGTCTTGCCGTTGGTGCCGGTGATCGCGATGACGTCCGCCTCCATCACCCGCCACGCGAGCTCGAGCTCGCCGATGATGGGCACCCCGCGGGCGCGCATCGCGACCAGCGCGGGCAGCTCGAGCGGCACCCCCGGGCTCACCACGATCAGCTCCGCCCCCGCGAACGCGGCGTCGGGATGGCCGCCCGCCCAGAGCGCGCAGCCCAGGCGCTCGAGCCCGCGGGCCTCCTCGGGCAGCGCCTCGAGCGGGCTCGAGTCGGAGGCGAGCACGCGCCCGCCGAGGCGGCGAATGAGCCGGGCCGCCGCGACCCCGCTCTTGGCCAAACCGACCACCGAGACGGTCTTCCCGGCCAGCGACTGGCGGTAGGTCGCGCCCCGCAGGCCGTTACCGCTCACGAAGATCCCGGTGGGATAGGGAACGTCTCGCCGCAACGTGATGATCGCCATTGCATGTCACCCTATCGGAGCTTGAGTGTGGTGAGCGCCAGCAGCGCGAGCATGAAGGACAGGATCCAGAATCGGACGATGATCTTGGGCTCCGCCCAGCCCTTGATCTCGTAGTGGTGGTGCAGCGGGGCCATCTTGAAGACCCGCTTCCCGGTCAGCTTGAACGAGCCCACCTGGATGATGACCGAGGCCGCCTCCACCACGTAGATGCCGCCGATGAGCGGCAGGAGCAGCTCCGACTTGGTGAGCACCGCGAGCGTCCCGATCGCCCCGCCCAGCGCGAGCGAGCCCACGTCGCCCATGAACACCTGAGCCGGATAGCTGTTGAACCAGAGGAATCCGAGCGCCGCCCCCACCAGCGCCCCGCAGAAGATCGTCAGCTCGCCGGTGCCCTTGACGTTGAGGATGCGCAGGTACTCGGCGGCCCGGAAGTTGCCGGTGAGGTACGTGATCACCGCGAAGGCTCCGCCCGCGGTCACGATCGGGCCGATGGCCAGGCCGTCGAGCCCGTCGGTCAGGTTCACCGCGTTGGACGCCCCCACGATCACCAGGATCGCGAAGGGGATCCACAGCCACCCGAACGTGAGGAGCCAGCCCTTGAAGAACGGGATCACGACGCTGGTGGTGAAGCCGTCGGCCGGCCACCAGTAGAGGAACGCCATCAGGGCGCCCACCAGCAGGATCTGCGAGCCGAACTTCTCGCGGGCCGAGATGCCCCGGCGGGTCTTGAGCTTCTTCCAGTCGTCCTTCAGGCCGATCAGGCCCAGGCCCAGGGTGGCCAGCATCAGCACCCAGATGTAGCGATTGCGCAGGTTGGCCCAGAGCAGCGTGGAGACCAGGATCGCCACCAGGATCCCGATGCCCCCCATGGTCGGCGTGCCCGCCTTGGTCTTCTGGTGCCGCTCCGGGGTGTCCTCGCGGACCGAGCTCTCCCCGTGCTGCATCTGGCGCAGCCGGTTGATGAGCCACGGCCCGAGCAGGAAGGAGATCACCAGGGCGGTGACCGTGGCCATCGCGGTCCGGAACGTGATGTACCGGAACACGTTGAACGCGGTGTTGTACTTCGCGAGCGGCACGAGGAGCTCGTAGAGCACTAGCCACTCACTCCTCCGAAGCGCGCCACGAGCGCGTCCACCACGCGCTCCATGCGCATGCCCCGGGAGCCCTTGACGAGCACCGCGTCGCCGGGCGCGAGCCGCTTGAGCAGCAGCGCCACCGTATCCTCGAACGTGGTCACGTGATGGCTCTCCGCGAGCCCGGCCTGCCGCGCCGCCTCCACCGCGACCTGGGCCCACCGCCCCATGCCGACGAACTCGGCCGCGCCGGACGCGGCGACCGCGCGTCCCAGGTCGCGATGGGCGGACTCGCTGATCTCGCCCAGCTCGAGCATGTCGCCCAGCACCACCATCCGGCGCCGCGCGTCGGTGGCGGCGCCCAGGGTGGCCAGCGCCGCGCTCACCGAGGTCGGGTTGGCGTTGTAGGTGTCGTCGAGGATGCGCAGCGACCCCGCGCGCCGCCAGACGCAGCGGCCCTTGGCCGGGTGTGCCGCCTCGAGGCCGTGGGCCACCTGCTCGAGGGAGAGCCCGAGCGCGAGGCCGATCCCGGCCGCGGCCAGCGCGTTGACCACGTTGTGACGCCCCGCGAAGTGCAGGCGCACCGGCCGCTTGGCGGTGCCCGCGGCCAGCGTGAAGCGCAGCCCGTCGCCGTCGTCCTCCGCGGGGCCCGCCGCGAAGACGTCCGCGCCCGGGCGCGTGCCGAAGTAGAGCACCCGCGCCCGGCTCTGGGTGCGCATGGCGAGCACCCGCGGGTCGTCCGCGTTGAGCACCACCGCGCCGTCGGGGGGGATCGCGCGCACCAGCGCGCTCTTCTCCTCGGCCACCCCGTCGAGGGAGCCGAAGAACTCCATGTGGGCGCTCGCCACCACCGTGACCGCGCCCACCGTGGGCCGGCAGATCGCGGCGAGCGAGGCGATCTCTCCGGGGGTGTTCGCCCCCAGCTCCAGCGCGAGCGCCTTGTGCTCCGACCCCAGGCGCAGCAGGGTCAGCGGCAGGCCCCATTGATTGTTGAAGCTGCCCTCCGGCTTGAGCACCGGGCCGAGCGCGCCGAGGACCGCGGCCATCATCTCCTTGGTCGTGGTCTTGCCGTTGGAGCCGGTGACCGCGGCCACCGGCACCGTGAAGCGCGCCCGGTGATAGGCGGCCAGCCGTCCGAGCGCGCGCGTGGTGTCGTCGACCAGGATCGTGGGCACCGAGGCCGGCAGGTCGTCCGGGAGGTTGTGGACGATCAAACATGCTGCGCCACGCGCGGCGGCGTCCCGGAGAAAGCCGTGGCCGTCGCGGTTCGGCCCGCGGATGGCGAAGAAGGCCTCCCCGATCCCCAGGTGGCGGCTGTCGATGCTGACGCCGGTCACGGGCACGCCGAGGTCGCCCGCCACGAGGGCGCCCTGGGTGCCGCGGACCACGTCCTCGATGCTCAGCCCCGCCGCCACGCCTGCCCTCCGGCGCCGCCGCGCGCCCGCAGCGCGGTCCGGGCCACCTCGCGGTCGTCGAAATCGTGCGACTCGGCGCCGATGATCTGGTAGGTCTCGTGCCCCTTGCCCGCGATCACCACCACGTCGCCCTCGCGCCCCCAGGCCACCGCGACCTCGATGGCGCGGCGGCGATCGGCCATGGACTCGTGCCGGCCCGCGGCCTCGGCCGGGATACCGGTCTCGATCTCGGCCAGGATCGCCTCCGGCCGCTCGGTGCGCGGGTTGTCGGAGGTCACCCAGGCGAAGTCGCCGAGCCGCGCCGCGATGCCGCCCATGATCGGGCGCTTGCCGCGGTCACGGTCGCCGCCGCAGCCGAAGACCACGCCGAGGCGCCCGCCCGGCCCCA
>CAMLFJ010000292.1 GCA_946479205.1 uncultured bacterium
TCTCGCAGCACCTGGCCGTCGGCGACCAGCACATGTTCATGCTGTTCAGCGGCGCGCCCATCGCGCACGGGCACACCCTTGGCTTCTACGTCTACGGGGTGCGCGATACCGGGCAGGGCCGGGACGGCGCGGCGGAGCGGCTGGCCCAGCTGGGCGACTTCGTGCGGCAGCTGATCGCGGAGGACGCGCCGGTGCTCGACACGATCCGCTTCCGTCCCCGGGTGCTGGTGGCCTCGGACCGCCACCTCGCCCGGTTCCTCAAGTACGTGCGCGAGTTCCCGCGGGCGCTGCCGCTCGACGCCTGAGGGCCCATGCCCAGGAACCTCTCGAGCGCCGAGGTGGACGCGTTCCGCGCGCGCCTGTGCGCGGTGGCCCAGAAGCGCTTCGCCAAGCAGGGCGTGGACGGCGTCAGCATGCGGCAGCTCGCGGAGGCGCTCGGCTGCAGCCCGATGACGCCCTACCGCTACTTCCGCAACAAGGAGGAGATCCTCGCGGCGGTGCGGGCGGCCGCGTTCGACCGGTTCGCCACCGCGCTCGAGGACGCCGCCGCGAAGACGCGCGGCGATCTGCGGGCGGGCGGCCAGGCGATGGGCGAGGCCTACATCCGCTTCGCCCTGAGCGACCCCGACGCGTACCGCCTGATGTTCGATCTCTCGCAACCGCACCCGGACCGCTACCCGGACCTGGTCCGGGCCAGCGCTCGGGCGCGCCAGATGATGAGCGCGGCGCTCGAGGCCCTCGTCGAGGCGGGCATCTTCGCGGGCGACCCGCAGCTCCTCGGCTACGTCTTCTGGGCGACCATGCACGGCCTCGTCGTGCTGCACCTGGCCGGCAAGCTGCCCAAGGAGCCCGACTTCAAGACCATCCAGCAGGAGGCGATGCGGCTGCTCGTGGCGGGCGCGCGATCGGGCGTCGCCTCACCGAAAGGCACGCCATGAGCATCCTGCTGAGCCTCTCCCCCTTCGTGGCCTTCTTCGTCCTGATGCGCCTGGGCTCGCCGCTGGCCGGCCTGGTGGGCGCGGTGGTCGTCTCGCTGCTCCTGTGTCTCCGCATGATCCGGCGCGGCGAGGCGCTCAAGATCCTCGAGATCGGCAGCCTCGTGGTGTTCGGCGCGCTCACCGCGTACACGTTGCTGGCCGCCCCCGCGTGGACGGTGGCGACGGTGCGGCTCGCGGTGGACACGGGCCTGCTCGCGATCGCGGTGGCCTCGCTGGCCATCGGCCGGCCGTTCACGCTGCAGTACGCGCGCGAGCGGGTGCCCGAGCCGGTCTGGGCCCTGCCGGTCTTCTACACCACCAATCGCCTGATCACCACGGTGTGGGCGGGGGCCTTCGGGGTGCTGGTCGCGGCCGACGCGGCGGCGGAGTACGTGGAGGCGATTCCGATCTGGGTGGACGTCGCGGCCTCGGTCGTCGCCTTCGCGACCGCGATGTGGTTCAGCCGACGATATCCGGCGGTGGTGCAGCGGCGGTTCGCTAGCGCGGCTCCGTGAGCGCGGCGCGCAGGCGCTCGGGAGTGAGGGGCATGTCGAGGTGGCCGATGCCGAGCGGGGCGAGCGCATCCACCGCCGCGTTGACCACCGCGGGCGGGATCGCGATGCAGCCGGCCTCGCCCAGGCCCTTGGCCCCGAGCGGGTTGCGCGGCGACGCGGTGTGCATCTTCTCGATGAGCACGGCGGGCATGTCGGCGGCGCGCGGGATCGCGTAGTCCATCAGGGTCGTCGTCAGGCACTGACCGTCGGCGTCGTAGACGATGGCCTCCATCAGGGTCTGGCCCAGGCCCTGGGCCAGCGAGCCCAGGAGCTGCCCCTCGGCCAGGAGGGGATTGATGATCGTCCCCGCGTCGTCCACCCAGACGAGCTGCTCGAGGTGGAGCAGGCCGGTCTCGCGCTCGATGCGGAGCCCGCAGACCACCGCGCCGAAGCTCCACACCTCGCCGTCCGGCTGGAAGTACGTGGTGGCCTCGAGCCCCGGCGTGTCCCCCGGGGGCACGGCCTGGCCGCCCGCGTAGGCCGCGGTGGCCACCTCCTTCCACGCCACGCGCTTGGCCGGCACGCCCGCGACCTGGAATCCGCCGCGGACCGGGACGATGTCCTCGACCGCGGCCTCCAGCATCCGGGCCGCGATGCGCCGACCCTTCTCGCGCACCTCCACCGAGGTGCGCACGAGTGCGCCGCCGCCCAGCGCCACGCTGCGGCTGCCGAAGGTGCCGAAGCCCTCCGGGCCGGAGCGCGTGTCGCCGTGCATCACCGTCACCTCGTCCGGCGTGACGCCCAGGTGATCGGCCACGACCTGCGCGAAGGTGGTCTCGTGCCCCTGGCCGTGGGCGCTCGAGCCGGTGATGGCGGTGACCTTGCCGGAGCGCTCCACGCGGATGCTGCCGCTCTCCCAGCCGAGCGCGCACGGCTCCACGTAGGAGGCGAGCCCCACGCCGACGATCTCGCCCTTCGCGCGCCGCGCGGCCTGCCGCTGCCGGAGGCCGTCGTAGTCCGCGGTCCTGAGCGCGCGCTCGAGCGCCTGCGGATAGTCGCCCGAGTCGTAGACCTGGCCGGTGATGGTCTTGTACGGGAAGCGGTTGGCCGGGATGAAGTTGCGCCGGCGCAGCTCCGCGGGGTCGAGCCGCATCGCGCGCGCGGCGGTGTCCATCAGCCGCTCGATGAAGAAGCACGCCTCGGGCCGGCCCGCGCCGCGATAGGCGGCGACCGGCGCGGTGGTGGTGAGCGCGCCGTTGACCGTGATGTCGCAGCTCGGGACGACGTAGGCTCCGGGCAGGAGCCGCGCGTGGTTCCAGGGGCTGCCGGCCGCCGCGTTCATCAGCGAGGAGCCGAGCGGCGAGGTGATCGAGGCGCGGAGCCCGGTGATGCGCCCGCCCGCGTCGAGCGCGAGCGCGCCCTCGCAGACCGAGCCGCGCGCCTGGTTGGTGGTGACCTGGTCCTCGCGGCGGGTGGCCACCCACTTGACTGGGCGGCCGAGCTCCCGCGCCAGCCAGGCCAGCAGCACGTCCTCGCGGTAGGGACCGGTCTTCACCCCGAACCCACCGCCCACGTCGGGCGCGATGACGCGCACGCGGCTCTCCGGCAGCTCGAGCAGGCGCGCGACCTCGCCGCGGATCCGGAACGGCGCCTGGCAGGACACCCACATGGTCAGCTCGTCGGCGAAGCGGTCGAAGACGGCCAGGACCGAGCGCGGCTCCATGGCCACCGCGGAGATGCGGGTCTGCGCCACCCGCAGCGGGACCACGTGGGCCGCGGCCGCGAAGGCGCCCGCCGCGTCACCCTCGCGAAGAGTGCGCGTGAGCACGCGGTTGCCGTCGATGCCGGAGAAGAGCAGCGGGGCGCCGCCGGCCAGGGCCGCCTCCGGCTCGGCCAGGCCGGGCAGGGGCTCGTAGTCCACCCCGATCAGATCGAGCGCGTCGTAGGCCGCGTACACGTCCTCGGCCACCACCGCGGCCACCGGCATGCCCACCGCGTGGACCTGGCTCTCGGCCAGGATGGGATGCGGCGGCACGCGCATGTCGGGCATCAGGCGGGCCACCGGCATCGGGGCGAGATGCGCCACGTCCTTGCCGGTCACGACCAGCAGGACCCGCGGGGCGCCGCGCGCCGCCTCCACCTCGAGGCGGGCGACGCGGGCGTGGGCGTGCGGGGAGCGGAGCAGGGCCACGTGCAGACACCCGGGCGGCGTCATGTCGTCCACGAAGGCGCCCTTGCCGAGCAGGAGGCGATGATCCTCGCGCCGCTTGAGAGGGCGGCCGATCCAGCCGTCGCCCTGGAGCTCGCTCATCCGAGGAAGCGGGAGACCGCGCCAACGAAGGCGGCCGGCTCCTCGTACGGCAGCATGTGCCCGGTCCCCGGAACGACCTCGACCGTCGCGCCCGGGATCAGCCGGCCCCAGCGCTCGGCGTAGGCCGGGACGATCAGCTTGTCCGCCCCGCCCCAGAGGACGAGGGTGCTCGCGGCCACGCGGTACAGGCGCTTCGACACGCGGCGGTTCGGGATCGGGAAGAGGATCTTGCCCGCCATCGCGAGGCGGCGCTGCTGGCCCAGGTAGAACTCCTTGAAGACCTCCATGTCCGAGAAGTCCGCGCCGCCGGTGAGGAGCGCCTGCCCCTTCACCGGATCCTGGAAGAGCAGCTCGATGAGCTGGCCGGGGAGCAGGGCGAAGATGTCGGGGATCGGGTGCGCGTCGATCCAGAGCCCGGCCGCGGCGACCAGCACCAGCTTGTCCAGATCCCCGGGGGCGATCGCGGCCATCTCGGCGGCGATCATGCCGCCCATCGAGTGACCGACCAGGTGCGGCTTCGTCAGCCCGAGCGCCGCCACCACGTCCCAGCCGTGGAGCGTGAAGTCGAGCATGTCCTCGAGCAGCTCCTCGCCGGTGGACTCGCCGTAACCCGGCAGCTCGGGGGCGAAGACGTGATAGCGCGCGGCGAGCTGGTCCAGGAACGGGTTGTCGGCGAGCAGGCCGCCCGCGCCGTGGAAGAACACGAGCGGCATGCCGCTGCCGCCCTCCAGCACGCGGCAGCGCGCGCCCTTCTTGGTTTCGATCGTCCGTGATTTCACCTGGGCCACTCCTGGCCGGGCTTCTCGGCGCCGGGCTGCATCTCTTCCGGATGGAGGCGGTCCTCCATGGGGTGGATCCACCAGCGGTCGTCGTGCTCCCACTCGGGCCAGAGGTTGCGGAGGTGCGGCATGACCTTCTCCGCGAAGAGCTTGGTGGAGTGGCGCGTCTTCCAGTCCGGCATGTTGCCGGTGTGGAGCAGGCAGAAGAGGTGGCCGATCCGCAGGCCCTTGATGCACTCCTCGAGCTGCTGGCGCACCGTCTCCGGGCTGCCCGCGATGATGAAGCGCTCGTCCACGAGCTGCTTCCAGGTGAGGTTGGCCATCAGCTTCTGCGCCTCGAGGCGGAGCTGCGAGAGCGCGCCGTACTTGATGGTGTTCACGGTGCGGTAGCCCGGCGGGTCCGCGAAGGGCGGGAAGACGTGCAGGCACCGGTTGAAGAAGTAGAGGCAGTGCTCGGCGTAGAGCTCCTCGGCC
>CAMLFJ010000293.1 GCA_946479205.1 uncultured bacterium
AGGCCTGGGTGCCCGAGTAGTCGAACTCGCAGGCCTGGCCGATGACGATCGGCCCCGAGCCGATGAGGAGGATCTTGCGGATGTCGGTGCGCTTCGGCACGTCCGCTCCTAGGCGTCGATCAGGCCGTAGACGATCGACGTCTCGGGAGTGGCCTCGTCGCGCCGGTAGAGCACGTCGTCGAGGCGGCCGTTGCCGATCCAGGTGGCCTCCCCGTTGCCCCACAGCTTCTCGCCGAGCACGCTCATGCGCTTCTCGACGCGCTCCTTCACCGCGTGCGCCTCCAGGCTCAGCTCGCTGTCGGTCGTGAAGACCGCCCAGTCCGGCTTCTGACCCGATTCCTCGGTCTTGCGGTAGGCGATGAGGTACTTGGGCATCGGTTCACCCTCCCTTCGTCATGAGGTCAGCGAAGCGACGGAACAGGTAGTGCGAGTCGTGCGGGCCCGGCGACGCTTCCGGGTGGTACTGCACCGAGAAGATCGGCAGCTCCCGATGCCGCATCCCCTCCGAGGTGCCGTCGTTGAGGTTGACGTGCGTCTCCACCAGCCCGAGCTTCTCGAACGACCGGGGGTCCACCGCGAAGCCGTGGTTCTGGGCGGTGATCTCGACCCGGCCGGTCTCGAGGTCCTTGACCGGGTGGTTGCCCCCGTGATGGCCGAACTTGAGCTTGTAGGTGCTGCCGCCGAGCGCGAGCCCGAGGATCTGGTTGCCCAGACAGATGCCGAAGATCGGCGTCTTGCCGACGAGCCCCCGCACCGCCTCGATGAGGTACGGCACCGCCTCGGGATCGCCCGGGCCGTTGGAGAGGAAGATGCCGTCCGGCTTCCGCTCGAGGACCGCGGCCGCGCTCGTGTTCGCGGGCATCACCTCGACCTGGCAGCCGAGCCCGCTCAGGCAGCGCAGGATGTTCTGCTTGATCCCGGAGTCGAAGGCGATGACCTTGAACCGGGGGGCGGGGGGCGTGGTGTAGCCGCGCGCCAGGTCCCACGGCGCCTCGTCCCAGCCGTGGGGCTGCGCCACGCTCACCTCGGTGACCAGGTCGCGGCCGAGCAGGCCGGGCAGCGCGTGCGCCCGCTCCGCGAGCCGGGTCGCGTCGGGCTCCTCGCAGGAGATGATGCCCTCCTGGGCACCGTGATCGCGCAGGTGCCGGGTGAGCGCGCGCGTGTCGATGCCCTGGATGCCGACGATCTGATGCTCGCGCAGGTAGGTGTCGAGCGGCACCCGCGAGCGCCAGCTCGAGGGGAACGGGCAGGCCTCCTTCACGATGAAGCCGGCCAGCCAGGGCTGCCGCGACTCGACGTCCTCCGGGTTGATGCCGTAGTTGCCGATCAGGGGATAGGTCATGCAGACCATCTGTCCCCGGTACGACGGGTCGGTGAGGATCTCCTGGTAGCCGGTCATGGACGTGTTGAACACGACCTCGCCGTGGCTCTCGCCCGGGGCGCCCAGGGCTTCCCCGCGGAAGACGCGGCCGTCCGCGAGCGCGAGCAGGGCCCGCCGCGTCACGACGCCACCTTGACGCCGCCGACCAGGGTCATCCACGGTGCCCCCGTGCCGGTGAACCCGGCGAACGGCGTGCTCCGGCCGCGCGAGCGGAAGGCGGCCGGATCCACCGTCCAGGTCCGCTCGAGGTCGAGGATCGTGATGTCGGCGGCGGCCCCGGGGGCGAGGCTGCCGCCCGGCAGGTTCAGGAGCCGGGCCGGCCCGACGCTGAGCCGGGCCACGAGGGTGGGGAGATCCAGCACCCCGGGGCGCACGAGCCGGTCGAGCAGCAGCGGCACCGCGGTCTCGAGGCCCACGATGCCGTTGGCGGCCTCCGCGAACTCGCCCTCCTTCTCGGAGAGCGCGTGCGGCGCGTGATCGGTGGCCACGCAGTCGATGGTGCCGTCCACCAGCGCTTCGAGACACGCCTCGACGTCGCGCTTGCCCCGGAGCGGGGGCGCCATCTTGAAGCGGGAGTCGTAGCTGCGCACCCCCTCGTCGGTGAGCAGCAGGTGATGCGGGGTCACCTCCGCGGTCACCCGGACCCCGCGTGTCTTGGCGTCGCGCACCAGCCGCACCGCCCCCGCGGTGGAGATGTGCGCGACGTGCAGATGCGCGCCGGTCAGCTCGGCGAGGATGATGTCGCGCGCCACCATCACGTCCTCGGCGGCCGCGGGCTGGCCGGTGAGGCCCAGCTCGGTGGAGACGAACCCCTCGTGCATCGCCCCGTCGTGGGCGAGCTCGCAATCCTCCGCGTGGCTGATGACCGGCACCCCGAAGGGCAGCGCGTACTCCATCGCCCGGCGGTAGAGGTCCGCGTTCATCACGCACCGGCCGTCGTCGGAGAAGGCGACGCAGCCGGCCTCGGCCTGCTCGGCCAGCTCCGCGAGCTGCTTGCCTTCGAGGTTGCGGGTCACCGCTCCGATGGGGTACACGCGGACCACGCCCTCGACCTTCGCGCGGGCCAGGATGTAGTCGGTGACCGCGCGGTTGTCGTTCACCGGGAAGGTATTGGCCATGCAGGCGACCGCGGTGAAGCCGCCCGCGGCGGCGGCCCGCGTGCCGCTCGCGATGGTCTCCTTGTACTCGAAGCCCGGCTCGCGCAGGTGCACGTGCATGTCGATGAATCCCGGGCACACCACCTTGCCGGTCGCGTCCACCGTCTCGGCCCCCGCGGGAGCCTTCAGGCCGCGCCCGATCTTGTGAATGCGCCCGTCGACGATCCAGACGTCCTGGACCGCGTCGGTCTCGCCGGCCGGATCCACCACGCGCCCGCCCTTGATCAGCAGGTTCATGCGCCCTTGCTCCCGGCCAGCAGGTAGAGCACCGCCATGCGCACGGCCACCCCGTTGGAGACCTGGTCGAGGATGACCGAGTAGGGGCTGTCCGCCACCTCGGGAGCCAGCTCGACGCCGCGATTCACCGGCCCCGGGTGCATGATCAGCACGTCGGGCCGGCAGTGTTCGAGCTTGGCCAGCGTGAGGCCCCACACCCGCGAGTACTCGCGGAGGGAGGGAATGAACCCGCCCTGCATCCGCTCGTGCTGCAGGCGCAGCATCATGATCACGTCGGCGTGGGCGATCGCTTCCTCCAGGCGGTGGCTGACCTTCACCCCCAGCTCCTGGCACTGGGCCGGGATCAGGGTGGGCGGGCCCGCCACCGTCACCGTGATGCCCATCCTCCGCATCCCGTAGATGTCGGAGCGCGCGACCCGGCTGTGGGTGATGTCCCCCACGATCGTGACGTTGAGCCCTTCGAGATGCCCCTTCTTCTCCCGGATCGTCATGAGATCGAGCAGGGCCTGGGTCGGGTGCTCGTGGGCGCCGTCGCCCGCGTTGATCACCCCGCAGCGCAGGTGCCGGGCCAGGAGGGCGGGGGCGCCGGAGGCCTTGTGGCGCACCACCACCACGTCCGGGCTCATGGCCTCGATGTTGCGCGCGGTGTCGAGCAGGCTCTCGCCCTTGTCCGCGCTCGAGCCGGAGCCGGAGAAGTTGATCACGTCGGCGGAGAGCCACTTGCCCGCGATCTCGAACGAGGTGCGCGTGCGGGTGGACGATTCGTAGAAGAGGTTCACCACCGTCTTGCCCCGGAGCGTCGGGACCTTCTTGATCTCGCGCGCCGCGATCTCCTTCATGGAGGTGGCGGTGTCGAGCACGCCGATGATCTCGGCCGCGTCCAGGTCCTGCATGCCGAGCAGATCCTTGCGCTTCCAGCTCATCGCCTCACTCCTCTAGGATGACGACGCGGTCCTCGCCGTCGTGCTCGCGGAGCAGCACGGCCACCGTCTCCCGGCGGCTCGTGGGCAGGTTCTTGCCGATGTAGTCGGGCCGGATGGGCAGCTCGCGGTGGCCGCGGTCCACCAGGACGGCCAGGCGGATGATGTGGGGACGCCCGAGGTCCATGAGAGCGTCCATGGCGGCCCGGATGGTCCGTCCGGTGAAGAGCACGTCGTCCACCAGCACCACCGTGCGTCCCTTGATCGGGAAGCTGATCTCGGTGCTGCGGACCACCGGCTGCTCGGCCTTGAGGCCGAGGTCGTCGCGGTAGAGCGTGATGTCGAGCGCGCCCACCGACGGCTTGGTGCCCTCGATGGCCGCGATCTTGGCCCCGATCCGCTCGGCGAGGGTCACCCCGCGGGTCTTGATGCCCACCAGGGCGATGTCCTGCCCGCCGCCCGCCTGCTCGACGATCTCGTGGGCGATCCGGGTGAGCGCGCGATCGAGCCCGGTCTCGTCGAGGACCTGCGCCTTCTCGCGGGAGCTCACGCGGCCGCTCCCGGACAAAAAAAATGCCCCGGCCGGGGCGGGGAACTGCACATGTTCTTCGGATGCCGCATGACTGATCTCTCCTTGCCGGCCTCGCAGGGCCTGCTTAAAGGAGTGAATCGTGATGTGGTCGTATGCTACGCCGCGAGGCACGGCGTGTCAAGGCGGAGCGTTCACGAATTGCGCGTGGTGAGCCACCGCACCAGTCCCACCAGGAAGATCCCGACGCCGACCATCAGGGGAACCCAGTAGCGCGGCACCTGGAGAACCTGGACCAGCACGATGCACAGGCCGATGAACGCGATGATCAGCCCGGCCATCATGAGCCGGCCGCCGGAATCACGAGTCGCCATGTTCGATCCTCACTTTTCCGCCATCACGATGAGACGGCCCGTCGCGCCCGCGCGGTACGGCCGGCCGTCGTAGCCGGAGTAGGCGCGGAGGAATCGCAGCCCGACGGAGCGGAGCATCCGCCGCCACTGGGGAAGGGAGAACTCCTGGAAGCGCAGGCTCTTCTGCACGATCCACCGCCGCCCGGTGGTGACGATGAGCTGGGTGCTGTCGGTCATCCGGGTGCGGCGATCGAAGTGGCGCTCCTCGAGCACGAATCGCTTTCGCCCGGTCCGGTACCAGAGCCGGCGCGGCAGGTCCGCGTCGTAGGCCGGATCGCGGTGGTCCACCAGGAGCCGGCCGCCCGGCCGGAGCGCGCGCGCCATCCGGCCCAGGGTGGCCACGTTCTGCGCGGGCGTGAAGTAGCCGAAGCTCGTGTAGAGGTTGATCACCGCG
>CAMLFJ010000294.1 GCA_946479205.1 uncultured bacterium
TCTGCTGCTCCTGGTCGCCTACCGGCCCGAGTACGAGCACCGGTGGGGCAGCAAGCCCGGCTACGCCCAGATCCGGATCGATCCCTTCCCGCCGGTGACCGCCCACACCCTGCTCGAGAGCATGGTCGGCTCCGATCCGGGGCTCGACGCGCTCAAGACGATGCTGGTCGAACGGACCGACGGCAACCCGCTCTTCCTCGAGGAGAGCGTGCGGGCGCTCGTCGAGACGCAGGCCCTGATCGGCGAGCCGGGGGCCCGACGGCTCGCGAAGCCGCTCGAGACCGTCCAGGTTCCGGGCAGCGTGCAGGCGGTGCTGGCCGCCCGCATCGACCGGCTCACCCCGGCGGCCAAGCACGTGCTCCAGTCGGCCTCGGTCATCGGCAAGGACGTGCCGTTTCCGGTGCTGGCCGACATCGCGGACCTGCCCGACGAGGGCCTGCGCGCCGGGCTCGCCCTGCTGCAATCGGCGGAGCTGCTCTACGAGGCGAGCTTTTTCCCCGAGATCGAGTACACGTTCAAGCACGCCCTCACCCACGAGGTCGCCTACGGCAGCCTGCTCCACGAGACGCGGCGCGCGCTGCACGCGCGCATCGCGGACGCCATCGAGCGGCTCTACGCGGGGCGCCAGGGCGAGCACGTGGAGCGGCTGGCCCACCACGCCCTGCGCGGCGGCCTGCGCGAGCGGGCGGTGGACTACCTCCGCCAGGCCGGGGCCAAGGCGGCCGCCCGCTCGGCGCACCGGGAGGCGGTCGGCTTCTACGAGCAGGCGCTCGAGATCCTGGAGGCCGACGGTCCGCAGGGGCCGGCCCTCGCCACCGCGGTGGACGTCGCGTTTGCCCTCCGCGCCTCGCTGGCGCCGCTCGGCGAGTTCACACGGACCCTCGACCACCTGCGCCGGGCCGCGGTGCACGCCGAGGCGCTGGGCGACCGGCGTCGGCTCGGGTGGGTCTCGGCCTACCTGACCCAGTCGCACTACACGCTCGGCGACCAGGCGGCTGCGATCCGGTCCGCCGAGCAGGCCGCGGAGGTGGGTCGGACCCTGCCGGATCGCCGGCTGCAGATCATCGCGGACTTCGGGCTCGGCCAGGCGCACCACGTGCTCGGCGACTACCGGGCCGCCCAGCGTCACCTCGGACAGGTGGTCGCCGCGGTGGAGGGCGACCTCGCCCGGGAGCGGTGGGGGATGGCCGGGCTCGTGTCGGTGGCCGCTCGCATCTGGCTCGCCGCGTCGCTGGCCGACACCGGCGACTTCGGGGACGCGCTGGCCCGCGCGCGCGAGGGCATTGCGCTGGGGGAGGGGCCCGAGCATCCCTGGAGCCTGTCCGGCGCGTACATGACGGTGGGCTTCGTGCTCCTGAGCCGGGGCCAGCCCGGCGAGGCCGCGCCGGTGCTCGATCGCGGCATCGCCTTCTCGCGGGAGATGGACATCACCGCGTGGCTGCCGATGCTGCTGTCCGCGCGAGGGCTGGCCCACGTCAGGACCGGGGACGTGGTGGAGGGCGTCCGGATGCTCGAGGAAGGCGTGGGGCGGGCGAGCGCCCTCCGCATCCTGAGCCGGCAGGCCCTGCGGCTGTCCTGGCTCGCCGAGGGATACCTCCTGGCCGGTCGCGTGGACGCGGGGGCCGAGGTGGCCGGGCAGGCCTACCAGCTCGCCGAGCAGCACGGGGAGCGGGGCTACGCGGCGATCGCGAGACGCATGCTGGGCGAGATCGTTGCGCGCACCGGCAAGCGGGGGAAGGCCGAGGAGCACTACGCCGACGCGCTGGCCCGCGCCCGCGCGCTCGAGATGCGGCCCCTGGAGGCGCTCTGCCTGCTCGGGCTCGGAGAACTGGCGCGGGACGCGGGAAGCCACGCGGCCGCGACGGAGCGGCTCACCGCGGCGCTCGGTCTGCTACGGGCGATGGAGATGCACTACTGGCTGCCCGCGGTCGAGGCCGCCCTGCGCGAGCCCTAGCCCGGAGGCGCCGGTGAGGCTTCCTCGCGCACCACCCGGAAGCCATAGTCCGAGTACCGCAGCGCGGGTGGTAGCGAAGAGCGATGCGCCACCGGGCTCCACGCATCCTGGTGACGCCAGGCGCCGCCCCGCGACACCCGGCGCGTGCCGGTCTCCGGTCCGCGCGGATTCATCGACGGCGATCGCGTGTAGTACGCGTCATCCTCCCAGTCCAGACACCACTCGTGGCAGACCCCGGACAGGGCCACCAGGCCGAGCGGGTTGGCGGGCGTCTCGGCCGGGCGGGGTGGCCGGTCGAAGGGCGCGGTCGTCGGCCGCTCCTCGCCCCAGGGGAAGCGCGCGTCCTCGAGGCCGGCCCGCGCGGCCTTCTCCCACTCGGCCTCGGTCGGGAGCCGGTAGGACCCTCCCTCTCGATCGGCCAGCCATCGGCAGAATTGCGTCGCGTCGAACCAGCTCACCCCGACCACCGGCTGCTCGGGATCGTCGAAGCGCGGATCCCGCCACCAGGCGGGCGGCTCGGTGTCCCCCGCCGCGAGGAACGCCGCGTACTCCTGATTGCTGACCGGGGCGCGGCCGATGGCGAAGCGGTCGAGCCAGACACGATGCCGCGGCCGTTCGGCCGGATGGCCGTGTTCCCAGCCCATCCAGAACCAGCCGGCCGGGACCTGCACGAGGTCCATGGCGTCGAGTATAATCGGCGCCACCATGAACTTCGCGGATCGGATGTCGCGGCTCGGCACGGAATCGGCGTTCGAGGTCCTCGCGCGGGCGAAGGCCCTCGAGCGGCAGGGCAAGGAGATCATCCACCTCGAGATCGGGGAGCCGGACTTCGACACCCCGGCCCATATCCGCGAGGCGGCCAAGCGCGCGCTGGACGCGGGCGCGACCCACTACGGGCCGGCCGCGGGCCTGCCCGAGCTGCGAGAGGCCATCGTCAAGGACGTGGAGGGCACGCGCAGCATCCCGGTCACGACCGACGAGGTGGTGGTGACCCCGGGCGCCAAGCCCATCATGTACTTCGTGATCACCGCGCTGGTGAATCCGGGTGATGAGGTGGTCCACCCGAATCCGGGCTTTCCCATCTACGAATCCGTGATCAACTTCGTCGGCGGCAAGCCGGTGCCGATCCCCCTGCGGGAGGAGAGCGGCTTCGGCTTCGACCTCGACGTGCTCGAGAAGAGCGTCTCCCGCAAGACCAAGCTGATCATCATCAACTCCCCCCAGAACCCGACGGGCGGGGTGATGGAGGTCGAGCAGCTCGGGCGCATCGCGGAGATCGCCAAGACCTACCGCATCCCGGTGCTCTCCGACGAGATCTACAAGTCGTTCCTGTACGAGGGGGAGTTCGCGTCGATCACGCGCTTCCCGGGCATGAAGGACCTGGTCATCATCCTGGACGGCTTCTCGAAGTCGTTCGCGATGACCGGCTGGCGCCTCGGCTACGGGGTGATGCCGGTGGCCCTGGCCGAGCACGTGACCCGGCTGATGGTGAACTCCAACTCGTGCACCGCCTCGTTCACCCAGATGGCGGGCATCGCCGCGCTGCAGGGCGACCAGACCCCGGTGATCGAGATGGTGGCGGAGTTCAAGCGGCGGCGCGACGTGCTGGTGGCGGGGCTCAACCGGCTGCCCGGCGTCTCGTGCCGCTCGCCGCGCGGGGCCTTCTACGTGTTCCCGAACATCAAGGCGCTCAAGCGGCCCTCGACCGAGGTAGCGGAGACGTTGCTGCAGGAGGCGGGAGTGGCCGTGCTGGGCGGCTCCGCGTTCGGCGAGTACGGGGAAGGGTACCTGCGGCTCTCGTACGCCAGCGCCGAGGCCAATCTGCGCAAGGCGCTCGAGCGGATGGAGCCGGTCCTGGCGCGACTGGCCGGCGCGTAGCCGATCCGCTCGGTGCCGACCGTCGCCGAGCTGATCGTCGAGGGTCTCCTGCGGGCCGATGTCCCGCGCCTCTTCGGCGTGCCGGGGGGCGGGTCCAACCTGGAAGTGCTCGAAGCCGCGCGGGCCCGCGGCCTGCCCTTCGTCCTCTGCCACCAGGAGTGGGCCGCCACCATCATGGCCGCGGTGACCGGCGAGCTCACCGGCCGGCCGGGCGCGGTGCTCTCCACGCTCGGCCCCGGGGTCACCGCGAGCGCCACCGGTCTCGCCCACGCGCTGCTCGATCGCTCGCCGCTCCTCTACCTCAGCGATCGCCACCCGGCGGGCGTGCTCGCCTACGCCACGCACCAGTACGTGGATCACGCGGCGCACCTGGGCCCGATCGTCAAGGGTAGCGTGACGGTGAGCCCGGATTCGGCCGGCCACTGGGTCGCCCACGCGGTCCAGCTCGCGCTCGCCGAGCCGCGCGGGCCCGTGCACCTGGACCTGCCCGCGGACGTCGCGGGGGCGCCCGCGGTGCCGGTGGCCACCACGATGACGCCCCCGACGGTGCCCGTGCCCGACGACGCCCTGGTCGAGCGGGCCGCCGAGATGATCCGGGGCGCGAAGCGGCCGCTCGTCATCGCGGGGCTCGGCTGCCGGGCCGCCGACGCGAAGTGGCTGCGCGCGTTCTGCGAGGCGCTGCCCGCGCCGGTGCTCACGACCTACAAGGCCAAGGGGGCGATTCCCGATCCGCACCCGCTGGCCATGGGGATCTTCACGGGCGGGGCGCTGGAGGAGCCGCTGGTGCGGCGGGCCGACCTGATCATCACCTTCGGCCTCGACACGGTGGAGCTGATCCCGCGCCGCTGGTCCTACACCGCGCCGGTGCTGAGCCTCGCGCGCGGCCCCTCGAGCGATCCGCGCCTCCGCGCGGCCGGCGGCGGCGCCTACTTCACCCCCGCGCTCGAGGTGGTCGGCGACCTGGGCACCATCCTCGAGGATCTGGCCCCGCGGATCATGCGGCGGGACGTGAAGGCCGACTGGGACGTGGCCGAGGTGGACCGCATCCGGCGCGAGCGCGCGGCCGCCCTGGAGGTGCCGGTGCCCGGGCTGGCCCCGCACCGGGTGGCCCAGATCGCGCGAGAGCTGACCGCGGCGGGCAGCATCGCCACGGTGGACGCGGGCGCCCACATGTTCCCCACCACCGCCTACTGG
>CAMLFJ010000295.1 GCA_946479205.1 uncultured bacterium
CAAGGAGACGCTCGGCGCGCAGAAGAGCGAGCAGGCCGCCCAGGCGCGGGCCGATGAAGTGCGGGCGATCCTGCTCTCCGCCAAGGACTTCCCCGCGGAGGCCAAGCGCCTCGGGTTCGAGTCCCACGAGGCCACCTTCGGCCGGGGCGACGCGCTCGGCGAGGCGGGCCGCGATCCGCAGCTCGACGAGACGCTCTTCGGGCTCGCGGCGGGTGGGGTCTCCACGCCGATCAAGACGTCGGGCGGCTTCGCGATCGTCAAGATCGTGCAGCCGATCCCGGCCGGGGTGCCGCCGGTGGCCGAGATCCGGGACCGGGTGGTGGAGGCCATCAAGCGGGAGCGGGCCGAGCAGCAGGTGACCGACAAGGCGAAGGCCCTGGTCGCCACCCTGGCCAAGGGCGGCGATTTCGCGGCGGCCGCCAAGGCCGACGGCTTCACCAGCGGGAGCATCCCGCTCTTCTCGCGCTCGGAGCCGCCGAAGGAGCGGGGCAGCCTGCCCGGGGGCGTGCTCGTGGCCGCGCTACAGACGCCCGCGGGCCAGGTCGCGGAGCCGGTGCGGGCCGACGGGGGCGTCTACGTGGTCAAGACACTGGAGCGCGCGGCCGCCGCCCCCGACGGCTTCGAGAAGGAGCGCCCGGAGCTGGAGAAGCAGGTGCTCGAGCAGAAGCGCACGCTCGCGTGGGACAACTGGATCCGGGGTCGGCTCGCGGACTCGAAGGTCCAGGTCGGCGGCCAGCCCGCCACCCTCACCCGCTGAAGGAACGGGGCCTCGCGATGGACAAGACCGCGCTCATCATCATCGACGCCCAGCAGGAGTACTTCGCCCCGATCGGGAAGGTGGTGCTGCCGGACGGGCCCAAGGCGGTGGCGCGCATCGCGGAGACCCTGCGCTGGGCGCGCGCGCAGCGGATGCCGGTCTTCCACATCGTGCACGAGAGCCGGCGGCCCGGGGCCGCCACCTTCGTGCCGGGCAGCCCCGCGCTGGCGATCCACGAAGCGGTGACGCCCGCGGCGGGCGAGCCGGTGATCACCAAGCACCTCCCGGGCTCGTTCACGAACACCCCGCTCGAATCCGCGCTGCGGGATCTCGGCATCGATCGGGTGATCGTCTCCGGGTTCATGACCCAGATGTGCTGCGACACCACCACCCGGGAGGCGGCCCATCGGGGCTTCAAGGTGACGCTGCTCTCCGACGCGACCGCGGCCATGGACGTCAAGGCCCCCGACGGCGCGGTCATCCCCCACGACCAGGTTCACCGCACGCACCTGGGGAGCCTCAACGGCTTCCTCGCCGAGGTGAAGCGGACCGCCGAGGTGATCGGCTCATGAGCGTCCAGCGCACGCCGATGACGCGCCCGGGCTACGAGCGCCTGCGGGAGGAAGTGGAGCGCCTCAAGAAGGAGCGCCCCAACATCGTGCGGGCGATCGCGGAGGCGCGCGCCCACGGCGACCTCAGCGAGAACGCGGAGTACCACGCGGCGCGCGAGCGTCAGGGCTTCGTCGAGGCGCGCATCTCGGATCTGGAGAGCAAGGTCAGCACCGCCGAGGTGATCGATCCGCCCACCTCCGGGGACCGGGTCACCTTCGGCTCCACGGTTCGGCTCGAGGACGAGGACGGCAAGGAGGCGATCTACCAGATCGTGGGGTCGGACGAGGCGGATCCCAAGCGCGGGCTGATCTCGATCATGTCCCCGCTCGCCCGCACCATCATCGGCAAGAAGGTCGGCGACACCGTGACCGCAACACTGCCAGCGGGCAAGAAAACCTTCGATATCCTCGCCGCCAACTTCCCTTTGAAGCCTTAGAGGCTCTGTCATATGCGGGGGCCCAGAAATGGCCCCCGCACTCCCCCAGTCCGCGGACTCTCGTTTCGCCGCTAGCCGCGGAGGGCCTCGCGAAGCTCGCGGGTGAGCGCCTCCACCGTCCCCCGCGTGCCCCCCTGCAGCTTGTTCTTCCACTCGCCCTCGGTCTCGAAGCGGCGGTCCTTGAGGCGGTCGCCCCAGGGCTTGACCGCATCGCGGATGGCGTGGAAGTCGAAGGCGTCGCGCTTGAGCTCGCGGGCGCGGGCCATCACGTCGGGGGCCACGCGGATGAACGCGCGCAGGGCCGCGCCGGTCTTGATCGAGTACTTGCGCCCGGCCCACGCGGTCGGGAACACGCCGGCCACCGCCTTCATGTAGTTGAGGAAGAAGCGCTTGGCGTGGTGGCGCACCTCGTTCATGCGGGCGCCGCCGCCGATCTTCTCGACCGCGTCCAGGAAGTCCACGATCTCCTCGGCGAGCGGGGCCTGCGACACGCGCCCGCGGCCGGTGCCCAGCATCTTGATGTCGCCCGCGAGCGGAGAGGTCTCGTCCTCGTTCAGCGAGCGGATCACGTCGTGGGCGAGGGCCTGGTTGGGATCGGGATAGAGCTTGCGCCCGGCGAGGCTCACGATGTGCGAGGGATTGAGCCGCGTGTGCTTGGCGTTGATGGTGACGAAGAGCTCGACGATCTGGCGCGCGTCCAGCCGGTCGAAGAGCACCGCGGGCACCTCGATGCCCAGGTTCTCGCCCGCCTGGGTCAGCGCGTGCAGCGCGAGCAGGCGGTGCTGGCCGTCCAGCACGCGGAGGACGCCGTGCTCCTCCGGGATCTGCAGCAGCCCCAGGTCGTGCTGGCTCGCCATCGGGGTGAACGTGAAGCGCTTCTCGGAGGTGATGATCACCGCGCCGGGGATGGCGGGCAGGGTCCCCGCGTCCTTGCAGTCGCGGTAGTAGTTCACGAGCTCGTCGATCTTCCGGCGGATGACCGGGCGCTGGTAGGCGGTCTCGCTCTCGCCGATCCGCTTCTCGAGCGCCTCCCAGTTCACCCGCGCCCGGTTGGCGCGCTGCTTCCCCTTGGGCGGCTCCTCGGCCCCGCTATAGCCCAGGACCTCGAACTTCACGAGCCGGTCGATGTCCTTGGCCGAGAAGGATGCCTGAAAGAACTCCACCCCGAACTGTTTCACGCGGTGCGCGGGAACCGTGATCATGAACCGATCCGCCTCCGTGGGGATGGTCTATGTAGCGGGGGAACAGGGGGTACTCTAGTCGAAGCGCAAACCCCAGTCAACATGTACCTTTTCGGCTTCTGGCTTATTGCGTCACCCCCTATGAGTAGCGGTCCGGCGCCCGGTTATCCCCAAGATGTGGGTAGGCTGGGGATGCGGGAAAACCTGTGGATAGCTGTGGATGAACGGTCCGCCGGTCCGCGGCTGCCAGGCTGGCCCGCCCACGCCGGCCCCGGCGCCGCGTCCGGGGGCGCGGCGTTTGCGGGCCTCCCGCGGCCGCGCGCCGTCGTGTGCGACCACGCCCGGGCGCGAGCGCGACGTGTTGCGGAAGGCGTCAGCGCGATGTCACGCGGCCGGGCATCGCGGCGCGGCGTGATCACGTTGGCGCGGCGCGCGGAGATCCATCTCGATGTGCACGCTCCACACGCGCGGGAATCCCGAGCGGGCCCAGCATCGACGACGTCGCGCGCCCGCGCCGATCGTGCGCGCGCACGTCCCGCGCGACGGTCCGCGCGTTGACAGGGTAGGGGGTGGATGCTAGGCTCGCCGCCATCCACCCACTCGATTTTCCTCCGGAGGACACGATGTCGAACGACACCACCACGCGGATCGCCCGGCGCCGGTTCCTCACGACCATGGGCGCCGCGGGCGCGGCCACCCTCGCCGCGCCCGCGTTCCTCCGCGCGCAATCCCGCGAGGTGAAGGTCGGCTACATCCTCCCGGTGACCGGGCCGCTCGCGTTCGAGGCGCAGCTCGCGCTCAACGGGCTGCAGCAGGCGGTGGACGAGATCAACGGGGCGGGCGGCATCAAGTCGCTCGGCGGGGCGCAGATCACCCTGCTTCCCGGCGACACCCAGAACAAGGTCGAGCTCGGCAACTCGGAAGCGGCGCGCCTGATCGACCAGGGCGTCACCGCGATCATCGGGCCCTTCTCGAGCCTGGTCGCGTTCTCGGTCCGCCAGGTCACCGAGAAGAACAAGATCCCGTTCCTGCTCCTGGCCACCGTGGCCGACAACGTCCTGGAGGGTGGCCTCCGCTACACGTTCCGCATGCAGCCCAACGCGCGCGCGATGGCGACCTTGACGCTGGGCAACATGGCCGAGATGGCCAGGGCCGCGGGGACCCCGATCAAGCGGGTGGCCATGATGCACGAGGACGGCAACTTCGGCACGACCATGGGCAACCACGTCGAGGCCTTCGCGGGCAAGATGGGCTACGAGCTGGTGCAGCGCGTGCCCTACAACCTGCGCTCGCCCGACTTCACCGCGGAGCTGTCGAAGGTGAAGGCGGCGCGGCCGGACCTGCTGGTGATCAGCGGCTACTACGGCGACTCCAAGATCATCGCGGAGACCGCGGCCAAGCTCCGCATCGGCGTCCACGCCCTGGTGGGCCTCGCCAACGCGGCCTACTCGAATCCCCGGTTCATCACCGAGAACCGCGAGCTCACCGACCACCTGTTCGACGGCAACTACTGGCACAACCCCCAGAGCCCGCGCGCCCGCGCGGTGTTCGAGACCTACCAGAAGCGCTTCAACTCGGTCATGTCCAACCACGGGGTGCAGGGGTACCAGGTGGCGTTCGTGCTCAAGGACGCGCTCGAGCGGGCCGCCTCGACGGATCGCGAGAAGGTCCGCGACGCGATCAGCAAGACCAACCTCACCGACCACATCCTGACCCAGGACGCGATCAAGTTCGACGAGGCGGGCGAGAACGTCAACGCGACCCCCGCGCTGCTGCAGGTGCAGGGCGGCAAGCCGGTGGTGGTGGGCCCCGCGCGCTTCGTGGAGGCCAAGCCGGTGTTCCCGGTTCCCAAGTGGAAGGGCTAGTCGCCGCGAGGTGACCTGGCTCTTCTTCCAGGCCGTCGTCAGCGGCCTGCTGCTGGGCGGCGTCTACGGGCTCGTGGCGAGCGGGCTCTCGCTGATCTTCGGCGTGCTGCGCATCATCAACTTCGCCCACGGCGCGGTGATGATGCTCGGCATGTAC
>CAMLFJ010000296.1 GCA_946479205.1 uncultured bacterium
TTGGCGTAGACGAACGTGAAGGCGCCGATCCCGGCGGGAATCCCAAGAAGGCATGTGAGCACCACCGCCACCCCGAGCGAATTCACCGCGCACGCATCAGATCAGCACCCCCTGGGGCGAGGCGCGGTGGTCGAGCGCCGCCCGCTCCGCATCCGTCAACAGCGCCGCGCGATCCATCGCCAGCAGTCGCGCGACCGCGTCCAGCGCATGGGCCCACGTCACGCCGTTCACGAAGAGCATGCCGCCGGTGTCGAGCGTCCCGCCGTGGTTGGTGAAGCCGAGCCCGACGGTGAGCGCCCCGGTGCATACAGGATGGATCGCGCCCAGCAGGGCCTCCGGACGCGTGTGGGTGAGGAACACACGCCACGGGATCGACGGCGGGTAGAGCCGGTCGCGTACCGCCTTCGGGGCCACGTGGGCCGCCTCGCGGCTCCCGCGAGGCAATCGGAAACGGCCGGGCTCGAGCAGGTAGTTCACGGCGTGCGCGACGCCGCGCTCGGTGAGGCGCGCCGAGGCTCGCAGCGCCTGGCCGAGCTGATACGCGCCCACCGCGGTCAGGACCACGCGCGCCTCTGCGGATCGGTGCCCGGCCCAGTCCAGGCGGAGCCCGCCCTCCCGGAAGAGCCGGGCGGCCTCGTTCTCGGTGAAAAGATCGGGGATGGAGTCTGCCTTCGGAACGACCAGCGTCCAGATCTGGCCCCGGGTCTGATAGACCTCCCCCATCACCACCGCCGCGGTGTTGAAGTCGGCGGGAAATAGCACCCGCGAGACGTCCGCGGGCTCCCCAAGGAGCACCTCGGCCAGGGCGGGGTCCTGGTGCGACTGCTCGTTCTTGCCGTTCTCCCACGTGTGCGAGGTGAGCACGAGCGGCACCGAAAGCCACCCGGCCGGACGCCCCGCTGCGTTCAGGTGATTCGCGAAGACGATCTCCTGCCGGACCGCGCCGTGCATCTTGGCCCCGAAGGCCTCGTAAGTGACGATGATGTTGATCCCCGCCTTGTTGCCGAGCGCGGCGGAGGCCACCGCTTCCTCGTTGAGCGCGGTGACCACCGCACCGCCGAGAGCCTCGGGAACACCGCGCTCCGGGGCCGTCACGCGGAACTTGAGCGCGTCCAGCGTGGACTGCATCCGGTTGCTGCGCATCTCGTCGGGATTCCCCACCCGCGGTCGGAGACGCGGATTGGCGCGCACGGTCGCCAGGAAGCCCTGATCCACCGCCGCCATCGGCGACGTCGTGGTCCATCGGGACGGGTCGCGGCGGTCGGCGGGAATCGACCGGTAGCGCGGCTCCGGCACGCGCGCGCTCACCTCCCTCGTGGCGAGGATGTGGTCGCGCTCGCGTGGGCGGCCGCTCTCACGGTGGCGCTGGAAGACGGCGGCCGCGCGGGTGAGGTCGGGGAGGGCCACTCGCAGGCGCCGCGCGTGCTCGTTGAAGCGACGCGCCGCGACCGGATCGCGGTGGGGGTTGCCGCCCAGGGGGAGGTTGTGCGCGAGGTTCGTGCCCGCGCCGAAGAAACCGGCGCCCTTGGGCGCCACCGCCACACCATAGGGCAGGCGCACCGGGTACCGTGCCCGGCCCGCGCGCACTGCGGCCGCGGCCGTCGTGAGGCGGCGCTCGATCTCGAAGATGGCCCAGACGAAGGCGGCCGGATCGCGCCCGTCGAACACGATGGGGTCGAATCCGTTCAGGCGCAGATGACGGACGAACCAGGCGACGCCGCCCTGCTGCGCCATCGTGGTGCGCTGGTCGATGCGCCGGCCGTTGGCGATCATGATCGGCGCGACCAGGCCCGAGTCCTCGGCCCGCCACCAGCGGGGCGCCCAGTCGCTGCCGCGCTGCTCCTCGAATGCCCCGTCGCTGAGGAACGCGACCAGCCGCTCGCCCCGAACCGGCATGTGCACGTACTGCAGCTCCACAAAGCCGAGGTAGCCCCCCTCGACCAGGCCCCCCGCGGTGTGCGCGTTGACGTGGCTGCCGAGCGGCGAGTCCGGCGTCCCGTCCTCGCCGAGCCCATACGAGTAGAAGTCCTGGACGTAGCGGGCGAGGCCGTCATCGGACAGGGCGTAGCGCTCCGCGTGAGCTGGCGTCATGTTGCCGACGAGGAGGTTCACCGAGTCCACCGCGGCCACGCAGTGCCCCTGCCCCATGATCCACGCCCGGGTGAAGTCGGTCAGGGCGTTGACCGCGAGGTAGCCGGCATAGGCGGGCACCATGTTCAGCGCGCCCCCGGTGTGCCCCTCCGGATGCGGCTTGAAGTCGTCGGCGCCGAGCGGGCGGCCGTCGAGATCCACGCGGCGCGCGTACGTCTCGTGGACGACCAGCCACATCCCGGCAGACGCGATCCGGTCCGCGGCGTGCAGCACCTCCCAGGCCGACGGCGCGCCCGCGCGAATCGGGAGCGCCCGGACCATCGCGCGCACCCGCGCACGCGTCGATGGGCTGTGGCGGATCGCTCCGTATCCGGCCGCCCACCGCGCGAACGTCGGCCCGGTCACCGGCCGGCGAGGCATTGCGCCGTCTCCCTGGCCACCACCTGTTCCTCGTCCGTCAGTATCACCCAGGCCTCCAGTCGCGCGCCGGCCGAGCTGATGCGGCCGGTCTGGCCCACCATCCGGCGGTTGAGGACCGGATCCAGCTCGAGCCCGCACCACGCCGCGTCCCGGCAGATCTCAGCGCGCACATCGGGCGCGTTCTCCCCGATCCCGCCCGTGAACACCACCGCGCGGGCGCCGCCCAGCACCGCGAGGTACGCGCCCAGGTACTTCCGCGCCCGGTGGCAGAAGACGTCCACGGCCAGGCGCGCGCGTGCGTCTGTCTTGCAGGCCGCGATCAGGTCGCGCATGTCCCGGCTTCGGCCCGACAGGCCGAGCAGGCCCGACTCCTCGTTGAGCACCCGCTCCACCTCGGCGGCGGTGACGCCCTCGCGCCGGGCCAGGTAGCCGATCAGCGCCGGATCGAGATCGCCGGAGCGCGTGCCCATCACCAGGCCCTCGAGCGGGGTGAAGCCCATCGACGTATCCACCGACCGCCCGTGGCGGATGGCGGCGGCGGAGGCGCCGTTGCCCAGGTGCAGCGCGACCATCGTCACGTCAGACTGGTCCAGCCCGGTCAGCTCAGCGTAGCGCGAGACCACCGACTGGTACGAGAGGCCGTGGAAGCCGAACCGGCGAATGCCGTGGCGCTTGGCCAGCTCGTACGGGATGCCGTAGGAGAACGCCGTCTCGGGCAAGCTCGCGTGGAACGCCGTGTCGAAGACCGCGACCAGCGACACGCCCGCGCCGAGGGCCGCCCGGCAGGCGCGGATGCCCGCGAGGCTCGGCCCGTTGTGCAGCGGCGCGAGCTCCTCCAGCGCTTCGATGGCGCCGGCGACGGTGGCGTCGATGAGGGCGGGCTGGACGAAACGCTCGCCGCCGTGGACCACCCGGTGGCCGACCGCGTCGAAGGCGGTCGGACCCGCTCGGATCCAGTCGACGACCCGGCGGACCGCGACCTCGTGGTTCGCGATCGGGGTCGTCTCGCGCACCGGCGGCCGGTCCTCCTGCTCGAAGTGCATGGCCGCGGTGCCGCCGATGCGATCGACCGAGCCGCGGCCGAGCGACCTCGTCGCCGGTCCCTTGACCGCGGCGAGCTGGAACTTCAGCGACGAGCTTCCGCAGTTGAGCGCGAGGACGATCACCGATGAGGGTCCGATCAGCCGTTCCGGCGAGCGCCGGCCTGAGCCGCCGCCGGGCCACCCGTGAGCCACACGAATCCCCGCATGATATCGGTCTCGGTGAGGATGCCGGCCAGCCGGCCGCCGTCCGTCACGGGCAGCGCGCCGATCGTGTGATCCAGCATCAGCACCGCCGCTTCCCGCGCGTCTCGGTCCGGCCCGACCGTGATGACCGCGCGGGTCATGACCTCGCCCACCGTGAGCTTCGTCAGCAGGTGGTTGATCTCCCACACCGAGAGGCTCGTGGCCTGAGACGGCAGGTTCAGTCGAATGTCTCGGTCGGTCACGATCCCGACCAGCAGCCCGCCCTCGTCGGTGACGAGCAGGTGGCGGATCCTCGCCTTGAGCATCAGCTGGCGCGCGTCCAGCACCGGGGTGCCGGGACGCGCGGTGATCAGGTTGGTCCCGGTCATCAATTCACTGACTTTCATGAGCGTGCTCCTTTTGTCCGGCGCTACCACACCCGGAAGCCCGGCGCATTGAGGTGGCTCGTGGCGACCAGCCGCGCCAGGGTTGGCCCGTAGGCGATGACGAGGAAGACCACCGCGGTAATCACCCACGGACGTAGCCGGTTGAGAAGCGCCGGTCCGTCCTCGGGCGGCGACGCGGAGACCGCGAACTCGGGCACCGCCGGCGCGGGAGCTCGGGACACGGTCACGGTCAGCAGCAGGTTCACGAGATAGAGGATACCGCTGACGAAGAGCAACGTGCCCCCCACCCCGACCCAGGGCAGCAGCGCGCTCCACTCCGGCTGGAAGTACGAGGCCTGGCTGATCATGGTGCGACGCGGCATGCCCCGGAGCCCCAGCTCGTGGAGCGCGGTCGAGAAGATCAGCATCCCGACGAACCACATCCAGGCCTGGGCCAGCGCCATGCGAGAGCTCCAGAGCGCCCGCCCCGCCAGGTGAGGGATCAGCCAGTAGCTGATCCCCATGTAGGTGAGCGTGACCGCGGTGCCCACCGTGGTGTGGAAGTGCCCCACCACGTAGGTGGTGTTGTGCACGACCAGGTTCATGTTGTACGAGGCGTTGATCAGCCCGCCGATGCCGCCCGCGCAGAACATCAGCATCGCGAGGAGCTGTGCGGCCAGCGACGGGTCGCCCCACGGCAGCCGGAAGAACCACGCGGCCAGCCCCTTACCACCCCGCGCCCGGCCCGCGCCCTCGAGCGAGGCGACCACGTTGAAGAACGTGAGCAGGCTCGGGAAGAATACCGCGAAGGTGAGGAACGCCTGGAAGAGCTTCCAGCCCTCGTGGATGCCGGGGTCGGTCACCTGATGGTGAAGGCC
>CAMLFJ010000297.1 GCA_946479205.1 uncultured bacterium
TCCGGGCGATCGCGCCGGGCTGCCGCGCCATCGCGTCCACCGCCTGCCCGGCGGCCCGGCCCTGGCCGAGACCGCAGAGACCCGCGGCCAGGCCAAAGCCCAGGCCCGCGGCCAGCACCGCGAAGGCCTTCGCCAGATCGGCTCCGCCCGCGGCATCGGCGGCCCAGGCCATCCCCGGGACTGCCAGAATCGCCATCATGCTCATGGTGAGAATGCGTTGCACGGCTCTCCTCCTTGTTGAGGGTGACTGCGACCTAGTGATGCTCGGCTTCCTCGACCGCCGCCGCGATGTACAGCATGGCCAGCTTGCAGAAGATGAAGGTCTGGATGAAGGCGACCAGAATCTTCAGGGGGAACAGGAAGCCCACCACGAACACGACCATGATCAGCGCGGCGGGCGCTCCGATCACCAGCCCCGCCAGCGACCCGCGGAGGGCCCAGCCCAGCATCCCGTCGAAGCCCATCATGAAGAAGAAGATGGCGAGGAGGATGTGGCCGGCCATCATGTTGCCGAAGAGGCGGAGCGAGAGCGACAGCGGCCGGGCGCAGTGGCTGATGATCTCGATCACGAACATCAGGGGCTTCAGCACCGTCGGCACCGGGCCCGCGAAGTGCTTCAGGTACGGGATGAAGCCCTGCTTGCGCACCCCGATCACGTGATAGGTCACGAACACGATCAGGGCGCACGCCGCGGTGGTGTTGAGGTTGGCGGTGGGCGCCACCAGCCCCGGCACGAGCCCCATGAGGTTCGAGACCAGGATGAAGAGTCCCAGGGTGGCGATCAGCGGCAGGTAGCGCCGCCCGCCGTGCCCGATCGTCTCGTCGAGCTCCTTCACGAACTGCTCGAGGACGATCTCCATGAAGTTCTGGCTGCCCGTCGGCACGAGCTGCAGCCGGCGCGAGGCCACGAACGACACCACGACCAGGATGGCCATCGCGATCCACGTATAGAGGATGTGGTCCGGGATGGCCGTGATGTGCAGGATCGGCGGGTGCTCGATCAGCTCCATGTCAGGCGCGTCTCCGCGCGTCGAGGAGGCCCTGGGCCAGCAGCACCGGCGGCAGGGCCGCGAGGCCGATCACCACCGCCACCGGATGCGCCCAGCCCTGGGCCAACAGCAGGCCGAGGGCGCCGAAGGTGAAGACCTGGCGCAGTCCCAGCCGGCCGAGTCGCCCGACGCCGGTGGAGCCCTCCGCGATCAGCGCGGTGGCCCGGCCCACGTCGCGGGCCAGCCAGCGGAAGTTGACGATGGCGATCCCGCCGCCGCCGCCCACGCCGGCCGCCGCGGGCACACCCGCCAGCCACCAGGCGCCCGTCGTCATGGCGGCCACGGTGGCGGCTCCCGTCCAGGTGACACGTGCGGCCAGATCAGCAGTCATCGCCGTTCGACTCGTTGAGTGTCTTGATGGTCCTGTAAAAGTTCACGCCGGCCGCCACGATGCCCAGTGCGAGGCCGATCAGCAAGAGCCACGGGCTCGTCCCGATCCAGCGATCCGCGAAGTAGCCCACCGCGAGCCCCACGGCCACGCATGCGAACAGCAGCGTGCCCAGATTCACGAGCTGAGCGGTCTGACTCCGCGACGGCCCCCGCTCTCCCGGAGCCATGTGAACAGGAACACTATCACAGCCCCCCAGACCTGACAAGAAGTCCCAACTTATTGATCTAGATGACTAAACAGTACACATCCGCGTGTCGGCAGAGAACAAGCAGGATGGGCCTCCCGCCACGCGAAGGCTGCCCGCGCGGAAATGTAGGAATGTAAGACCTGACCCCAAATCAGCCGAAGACGCCGCCCATGCGGGTGCCGGCCATGCGATTGATGATGGCGACGCTGACGGCGGCGACCACGATCAGGATGACGCCAAGGGCGGCGGCCTCGTTGGCGCTGCCCGCGATGTAGAAGGCGAAGATGCCGTTGGTGATGGACTCCCAGCCGCCCAGGGCCAGGAAGAGCACCGCGGACGCCTCCTGCAGCGAGGTCATGAACGAGAAGAGCCCGCCCACCAGCACGCCCTTCCAGATCAGCGGCAGCGTCACGTCCTTGAAGGTCCGCGCACCCGAGGCGCCCACGCTCGAGGCCGCCTCCTCCAGCGAGCGGTGCACGAGCAGCAGCGAGGCGAACGACCCGCGCACCGTGTAGGGCAGCCGCCGCACCGCGAGCACCAGCGGCATGATGATCCAGAACGAGGTCAGCCCGCGGTCGAAGCCGGGCAGGTCGAAGTGAAACGCGCGGATGTACGCGATGCCGATCGCGGTGCCGGGCACCGCCAGGATCAGGGTGTTGATCGCGTCGAGCGCCCCGCGCCCCGGCACGGTGGACCGCGCGAGCAGCCACGCGATGGGCACGCCCACCCCGACGCAGATCACCACCGCGAGCCCCGAGTAGAGAAAGCTGTTCACGATGTACTTGGGCGTCTCCACGATCACCCGCTCGTAGTACTGGAGCGTGTAGGCCACCGGCAGCGGGGTCAGCGCCCAGCCCTTCCCGACCGAGGCGAGCGTGACCCCGATGTAGGGGATGAAGGAGAGCAGCAGCAGGAAGCTCAGGAACGCGATGACCAGCCCCTGCCGGGCCGGCGACAGCCGTCGCCGCTCGATCCGCGAGTAGGACAGCGAGGAGTAATCCTTGATCGCCACGTAGTGCCGTGCCGCGAGTAGGAAGAGGATCGCGAGCACCACCATCAGCGCCGAGATCACGATGCCCATGCGGAAGATGCGCCGGTCCACGAACTGCACGATGTTCAGATACGCCTGCGGGGCGAGCAGGTCCTGCACGCCCAGCACGAGCGGGGTGGCGAAGTCGGAGAACGTCCAGATGAAGACGAGCAGGGCCCCCGCCACGTAGCCGGGGGTGGTCAGCGGCAGGGTGACCCGCCAGAGCTTGGACCACCCGCGCGCGCCCACGCTCTCCGCCGCCTCCTCGAGCGACGGATCCACCTTGCCGAGCGCGTCCACCACGTTCAGGGTGATCATCGGGAAGAGATGCAGCGTCTCCACCAGCACCACCCCGTGGAGCCCGTAGAGGAAGTTGACCGGCCGGAGCATGTCGAAGACGTCCATCAGCAGCACGTTCACGGTGCCCGCGCGCCCGAGGATGAACGTGAAGCCCAGCACGCCCACCAGGGGCGGCGAGATGATCGGGATCATGGTGAGGTAGCTGAAGAGGTTGCGGCCCGCGAACTCGTAGCGCACGAGGAGAAAGGCCACCGCGATGCCCAGCACCGAGGCGCAGATCACGGTCACCACGCCCAGGATCATCGAGTTCATCAGCGAGCGCAGGTAGAAGCGGTCGGTGAAGAAGTCGCGGAAGTTCGCGAGCGTCCAGCGCCCCGCCTCATCCGTGACCGCGTCGTAGAAGATGCGCCCGAGCGGATAGACCAGGAACAGGATCAGGAATGCCCAGATGAGCCCGACCCCCACCGCCGGGCCGAGATTCGCCCTACGCATGTTTCGCAGTGGCCTCCGTTCGAGCGCCGGCTTCGCCGGCGCAACCTGTCCTGGGGGAGGCTCGGAGGGGGCCGTCGAGGCCCCCTTCGATGTTACGCATCGTCGGAAACGGCGAGGGTCACCGAGGGCGGGAAGCTGAGCGTCACCGGCCGGCCCACCGGCAGCGGCTCGTGGTGCCACGGGTCGCGGATGTCGGCCTTGAGCACGAGCCCGGACGCAGTCTGCACGTCGTAGCGGAGGGTGTTGCCGAGATAGGACACGAAGCTCACCCGCCCCTCCACCCGGTTGCCGTCGCCCGCCGCCGCGCCCAGCGCCACGTTCTCCGGCCGCACCGCGAGCACGCAGCGTCCCGTCACCGCGCCGCTGGCCACCGCCCGCAACGGCCCCAGCGCGGTGCTCACCACGAGGTCGCCGCTCCGTCCGCCGCCGGCCCGCACCTCGCCGGCCACCAGGTTGTTGGTGCCGACGAAGTCGGCCACGAAGCGGGTCCGCGGCCGCTCGTAGAGCTCCTTGGGCGGGCCCACCTGCAGCACGTGCCCGTCCCGCATCACGGCCACGCGGTCGGAGAGCGAGAGGGCCTCCTCCTGGTCGTGGGTCACGTAGATCGTGGTGATGCGGAGCTCCTGTTGCAGCCGGCGGATCTCCGCCCGCACCTGGATCCGGATCTTGGCGTCGAGGTTCGACAGCGGCTCGTCGAGCAGCAGGATGTCCGGGTTCAGCACGAGCGCCCGCGCCAGCGCCACCCGCTGCTGCTGGCCGCCGGAGAGCTGGCCCGGGTAGCGCGCCTCGAAGCCGGTCAGGTTGACCTTGCGCAGCCCTTCCTGCAGTCGCGCCTGCACCTCGGGCCCGGGCAGCTTCCGCAGGCGGAGCCCGTACGAGATGTTGTCGGCCACCGTCATGTGCGGCCAGAGCGCGTAGTTCTGGAACACCATGCCGATGCGGCGCTCGTAGGGCGGCAGGCCGTTGACCACCCGGTCGCCGAAGCGGATGGTCCCCGCGTCCGGCTGGTAGAAGCCGGCCAGGAGCCGCAACAGGCTGGTCTTGCCGCAGCCCGAGGGCCCGAGCAGCGTGAAGAGCTCGCCGTCCGCCACGGTGAGATCCACGCGGTCCACCGCGGTCACCGCGCCGAAGCGCTTGGTGACGCCCTGGATCTCGATGATCATGCCGGGCGGGGCGCCGCCGCCGCTACTTCTTCAGCTCGTCCCACCTGGCCTCGATGTCGGAGCGGAACCGGGTCTTGAGCGCCTCCGACCGCTTGGCCGCCGCCGTCTCGTCGTAGACGTTGGCCACGTCGGCCTCGAAGTACGAGCGCACCCCGCCGGTGAACTCCACCGCGAGCTCCGCGGTCGAGCCCGGCGCGCCCTGTACCTTGTACTTCGGGGTCACCGGGAAGAGTCCTCGCTCCATGAACACCTTCTGGCCGCGCTCGGTCAGGAGGAACTCGATGAAGGCACGCGCCGCCTTCGGATTGCGCGCCCCCGCGAGGATCGCCATCGGCTCGGGGGTGACGAAGGCGTTCTTCGGCGCCACGAACTTGATGTCGAAGCCGG
>CAMLFJ010000298.1 GCA_946479205.1 uncultured bacterium
TCGGGCAGCACCACATCCTGCAGGGCGTCTCCCTGCGGGTGCGCCCCGACGCGGTCACCGTGCTCCTTGGGCGCAACGGGGCGGGCAAGACCACCACGATGCGCACGATCATGGGCGTGCTGCGGCCGCGTCGGGGGGCGGTGCGCTTCGAGGGCCGTCCGATCCACGCCCTCGCCCCGCACGCCATCGCGCGGCTCGGCATCGGCTACGTGCCGGAGGGGCAGGGCATCTTCGCCACGCTCACCGTGGACGAGAACCTGCGGGTGGCCATGCTGGCCGAGACCGCGGAGAGCCGCGACCGGCTGGGGCGCGCGCTCGCCCTCTTTCCCGACCTCGAGCGTTTCCGCCAGGCGCGCGCGGGCACCCTCTCGGGCGGCCAGAAGCAGATGCTCGCGATCGCGCGCGCGTTCGTGAACCCGACGCGCCTCCTGCTCATCGACGAGCCGTCGAAGGGCCTCGCCCCCATCGTGATCGAGCACCTCATCGGCGCGCTCACCGCGATGAAGGAGCACGCCACCGTGGTCCTGGTCGAGCAGAACTTCGCGATGGCGAGCCGCCTGGGCGACGACTGCTACGTGATGGACGACGGGCGCACCGTGCACGCGGGCCCGATGGCCGCGCTCGCCGCCGACCCGGCGCTCAAGCGGCGGTACCTCGGCATATGAGGCGCGCGGTGGCGCCGCTGCTCGGGCTCGCCCTGCTGCTCCTGCCCCTCGCCGCGATCGAGCCGCGCACCTGGCTCACCCTCACGGTGGCCGGCCTCGCGATGGGGATGCTGATCTTCCTGGTTGCGGCGGGCCTCACCCTGATCTTCGGGCTCATGGACGTGCTCAACTTCGCGCACGGCGCCCTCTTCTCCTGGGGCGCCTACGCGGGCTTCAGCGTGGCCGTCCTCGTCAACGGGTACTGGGGCTGGGCCTCGTCCGGGTCCGTGCTCGCGAACGCGGGGCTGCTCCTGCTCGCGGTGGCCGGCGCGGTGGTGGTGTCGTGCGCGCTGGGCATCGCGCTCGAGCGGGTGATCGTGCGACCGGTGTACGGCCAGCACCTGTTCCAGATCCTGATCACGCTCGGGGCCACCATCGTGCTCGAGGAGCTGATCCGCATCGCCTGGGGACCGAACGATCAGGTCATGCCGGTGCCGGTCACCTTCAAGGGCTCCTGGGACGTGGCCGACGTGGTGATCCTGCGCTTCCCGGTCATCGCCATCGGGCTGGGCGTCGCGGCCTACGCGGCCATGTGGTGGCTGCTCCACCGCACCCGGGTCGGCCTGATCGTGCGGGCGGGGGTCGAGAACAACGAGATGGTGCAGGTGATGGGGCACGACATCCACCGCTACTTCACCGCGGTGTTCGCGGCCGGCTCCGGCCTCGCCGGGGTCGGCGGGCTCATGTGGGGGATGTTCAGCCAGTCGGTGCGCCCTTCGATGGGCGGCGAGCAGCTCATCTTCGCCTTCATCGTGGTGATCATCGGAGGGCTCGGGAGCGTCACCGGGTCGCTGGTCGGCGCGCTGCTCGTCGGCCTGTCCTACAACTACGTGGCGTACCTCGTCCCCAAGGCGGCCATCGGCGTGACCATGGCGATCATGGTGCTGGTGCTGCTCGTGCGCCCGACCGGGCTCTACGGAACCGGCAAGTGAGTAGGCCGGCGGGGCTCTCCCCGGTACAGGCCGCGCGGGCCGCGGCGCGCCGGAGGCGCTGGCGCGAGCCGACCGCGGGCCTGCGGCTGGTCCTGCTCCTCGCGTGGGCGCTCCTGCCCCTGACCGCGCCCTCGTTCCAGACCCTCGACCTCGCGCTCAAGATCGCGCTCTTCGCCACCCTCGCCGCGAGCTTCGACGTGGTGATCGGCTACACCGGCATCGTGTCCTTCGGCCACGCGATGTTCTTCGGGTTCGGCGCCTACGCGGTGGCGCTGGCGGTGGGCAAGCTGGGCGCGCCCACCTACGGCCACGTGCTGCTGGGCTTCCTGGTCGGGATCGCGATCTCCGCGGTCGTGTCCATCGTGATCGGCGCCTTCTCGCTGCGGGTCAAGGCCCTGTTCTTCGCCATGATCACGCTGGCCTTCGCGGAGTTCGCGCTCATCCTGGCCGTGCAGTGGAGCGCGCTCACCGGCGGCGAGGACGGGATCTCCCCGAAGCTGCCCGGGGTCTTCGCGGCGGGGGCGTCCGGGCCATTCGGGCTGAGCGGCCGGCTCGTCACCTACTACACGGTGCTCGCGGTCTGCCTGGGCTGCTTCCTCCTGATGCGCCGCTTCGTGCACTCCCCGCTCGGGCGGACGCTGCAGGCCATTCGCGACAACGAGCTGCGGGCGGAAGCGCTCGGCTACCGGACCTTCGTCTTCCAGCTGGTAGCGTCGTCCTTCGGCAGCGTGGTCGCGACGGTGCTCGGTGGCTGCTACACGCTGTGGGTGCGCTACGTGAACCCGGAGTCCACGCTCGGCATCCCGATCATGCTCGACGTGCTCCTGATGGTGATCATCGGCGGCATCGGCACGCTCTACGGCGGCATCGTGGGCGCCGCGGTCCTCCTCACCGCGCGCACCCTGCTGCCCAATCTCCGCGGGCTGGGCGCGACCGTGTTCGCGGGCTCCGAGATCCTGCAGCGGCTCTCCGAGCGCTGGCTGCTCTACTTCGGCATCCTCTTCATCCTGGTCGTGTTCTTCTTTCCCCGCGGGGTGCTGGGGACCCTGCGGGAGGTCGCGGCCCGGCGGCGCCGCGCCGGCGCCCCGGAGGCGTGAGCGCCTTTCTCGACGGGGTTTTAGGGTATGCTGTGAGCGAGAATGCCCGCCCGAGATTACGATGCCATCGTGGTCGGGGCCAGCTTCGGCGGCCTCGCCGTCGCCCGCCAGCTCCAGGGAGAGATCCTGCTCCTCGATCGCAACGAGGTCGGCAGCGTGCAGACGTCCGCGTGCGGCACCCCGCTCTGGGTTCCCGAGGCCCTCGGCGTGTCGGCCAGCGTCCTGCAGGTCCACGACCGGCTCGAGATCCGCACGCCGACCCGCACGGTCCGCTACGATCTCTCCGCGGTCCCGTTCTGCACGTTCGACTACCGGGCCTTCTGCGAAGGGCTGCTCGCGCAGTGCCGGGTGCGTTTCCTGCGCACCTCGGTGACCGGCATCGAGGATGGGACGGTCGTCACCGGGGCGGGACGGTTCACCGCGCCGGTGATCGTGGACTGCTCGGGCTGGCGGCGCGCGCTGGTCGGTGGCGCGGACGCCGAGCCCGCCCGGCGCTATCACTCCTTCGGACTCGAGACCCATACCGAGCTCAAGGACGAGGGCCTGACCTTCCTGCTGGATCGCCGCCTGATCCCGCAGGGGCTGGGCTGGATCTTCCCGGTCGGTCACGGCAGCCTGGTCGGTCTCGGCTCCTACGCCGGCCGATCCAAGCTCAAGCCCGCGCTCGACCGGCTCCTGCGTGATCACGGCACCGCGGCCGGCTCCTACCACGGCACCTATTTCCCGAACCGGCCGCTCCGCTCGACGGTGGGGCGCGTGTTCGCGGTCGGCGACGCGGCCGGGCAGTGCCTGCCGCTCACCGCGGAAGGCATCCGCCCCGCGCTCTACTTCGGCGGGGAGTGCGGCCGCATCGTCCAGCGCGTGCTCGACGGGGCGGTATCGCTCGAGGCCGGCCTCGAGGCCTACCAGCGGCTCGTCGCGCGCTACCGCCGTCCCTACCGCGTGCTCCAGCTCGCCCAGTGGATGGCCGCCCACACGCCCACGCGCTGGTTCGCGGTGCTCACCCAGCTCGCGGCGATGCAGCCGTTCCTCCCGCGCTGGTGGCCGCGCTACGGCCGCTTCGGGCGGCCCGGGTCGTCGGGCGTGCCCGCGGCCACCTGACCGAGGCGCCGCGGGCGTGCCGACCGGGGTGTCAATGACGATGCCGCTGGACACCATGTCGTCGAGGGCGCGGGGATGAGCCGGCGCGCGCGCTGGAGCCTCGTCATCGTGATTGCCGGGCTCTTCATCGGCGGCTGCGCCTGGCTCGTGTGGACGAACGCCCCCATCTACCAGGTCCTGGTCCGCCTGTACGTGGACAAGATCTACCTGAAGCGGATGCTGCGGGAGTGGGGTGTCCTCGCGCCGGTCATCTTCATCGCGCTCCAGGCCCTGCAGGTGATCGTGTCGCCGATTCCCGGCGAGGCGACCGGCATCCTGGGCGGCTATCTCTTCGGGCAGTGGCTGGGGCTCCTCTACTCCACGATCGGCCTCACCCTGGGCTCCGTCGCCGCCTTCGGCATCGGCCGCTGGCTCGGCGCCCACTACGTCAAGAACCTGGTGAGCGCCGAGACCTGGAACCGGCTCGGCTTCATCGTCGAGGCCGAGGGCGCGGTGCTCTGCTTCATCGTCTACCTCATCCCGGGATTGCCCAAAGACATCGTCTGCTATCTCTTCGGGATCAGCCCGATGCCGCTCTGGGTGTTCGCGCTGGTGTCGGGGCTCGGGCGCATTCCGGGCACCTGGGTGCTCTCGGCCCAGGGGGCGCACACCGCGGCCGGGGATTACATGCAGGCGATCCTGGTCACCGCGGTCGCGGTGGCGGCGGCCCTGCCGCTGTACTACTACCGTCACCGGATCATGGTGTGGTTCCACGGGCGCAGCGCGACCGGTGGGGAGGGGACCGACCGGGCGCTTGACAGGGAGAAGCGGGACTCGTAGACTCACCCCACCTTGGAGGACTTCGAGCCAGTGCGCACGACGGGAGCCGGGATGACGACGCGCCACCACCACGCGTGGCGGGCGTATTTTTACTTTCCCACCGTCCGCCTACTGGCTCCCATGAGCTGATCGAAAGGGAGCCACGGGCGGACGAACCGGCCCGTGGCGCCAGAGAAAATAAACGCCGCGGGCCATACGGCCCGCGGCGTTTCTGTTTCCGCGAGCGGAAACTAGAGTCAGCAGCCGGAACGGATGTCCGCGGACGGGGGGAGTGCGGGGGCCATCTCTGGGCCCCCGCATATGGAGAGCCTGAAGAAGTAAACGGCAATAAGCCGACGGG
>CAMLFJ010000299.1 GCA_946479205.1 uncultured bacterium
ATGGCGTCGGTGGGCGAGCGCGTGATCGCCCGCATCCGCGGCGAGCTCTACGCCCACATCCAGTCGATGCCGCTCGCCTTCTTCGCCTCGCTGCACTCGGCGGAGCTGATGACCCGCGTGGTCACCGACGTCAACCGCCTCGCCCGGCTCTCCTCGACGGTGCTGGTGATGGCGGTGCGCCACGTCGGCACCATCGTCGCGCTGCTCATCGTCATGTTCCTGCGCGAGTGGCTGCTCACCCTGATCGCCATCGCGGTCTTCCCCCTGGTGGGCCTGACCATCCGGGCGATCGGCCGCAAGCTCTACAAGATCAACAAGCGGACGCAGCAGAAGATCGCGGAGCTGAACGTGGTGCTCCAGGAGTCGTTCACGGGCACCAAGATCGTGAAGGCCTTCGGGCGGGAGCGGCTCGAGCAGGAGCGGTTCAACCACGTCAACGACCGCCTGCTCTCGCTCGCGCTGCAAGATCGGCGGGTGGACGAGATGGCGGAGCCGGTGATGGAGATCCTCGGCGCCCTCGCGATCATGGGCGCCCTCTGGTACGGCGGCTACCGGGTGATCGCAGGCGCCCTCACTCCCGGCGAGTTCTTCTCTTTCACCGCCGCGGTGATCCTCCTCTACGGCCCGGTGCGCCAGATCTCCCGCATGGTCAACACCGTGCAGCAGTCCATCGCCTCGGTGGAGCGCGTGTTCGAGATCCTGGACACCCCGCCCGCGATCGTGGACGCGCCGGATGCCCGCACCCTCCCCGGCTTCGGCGAATCCATCGTCTTCGAGACCGCCGGCTTCTGCTATCCGGAGGCCGAGGAGTGGGCGCTGCGGGATATCTCGCTCACCGTCCGGAAGGGGGAGCTGGTGGCGTTCGTCGGCATGTCGGGCGCGGGCAAGACCACCCTGATGGAGCTGCTGCCGCGCTTCCACGACGTGACCACCGGGCGCATCACCCTGGACGGGCACGACCTGCGATCGGTCACGGTGGCCTCGCTGCGATCGATGATCGGCATCGTGACGCAGGACACCTTTCTGTTCCACGACTCGATCGGGTACAACATCGGCTACGGCAAGCCCGGGGCCACCCAGGCCGAGATCGAGCACGCGGCCCGCCTGGCCCAGGCCCACGACTTCATCGCGGTCCTGCCCGAGGGCTACGCGACCCCGGTGGGCGAGCGCGGCGTGAAGCTCTCCGGCGGCCAGGCCCAGCGGCTGGCCATCGCCCGCGCGTTCCTGAAGGATCCGCCGATCCTCATCCTGGACGAGGCCACCTCGGACCTGGACGCGGAGAGCGAGTTCCTGGTGCAGCAGGCGCTCTCGGACCTGATGCGGGGCCGCACCGTGCTCGTGATCGCCCATCGGCTCGCCACCGTCAAGCACGCGGATCGGGTGGTGGTGGTCCACGCCGGCCGCATCGCCGAGATGGGCACCCACGAGGAGCTGATGGCCCGCCGCGACGGCATCTACCGCCGGCTCGCCACGCTGCAGTCGCTGGACGCGCTGCCGACCCTCTAGGCGGTCACCGCGGCGCGCCGCCCAGCCGCGCCGCGGCCCGCGCGCCGGCCGCGAGCAGCGCCGGGTAGACGACTCGCTGCCGGAATGGCTCGATGAGGGCCATGTAGGCGCGACCGAACGCGCCGTTGGGACGCACGTACACCGCGAGCCGCGGATGCCGCTCGACGAGCGAGACGTGCAGGAACGCGGTCACCGTCCGGTTGGTGATCCGGGACAGGATCTCCTCCGGCTCCTGGTAGACCGGCACGAAGCCGGTGCCGCCGCGGTCGAGGCCTAGGATGCGCCCGATGGCCCGGCGGAGCGCGAAGAGCGCTCGGGACGGGAGGCCCCGCGGCTCGGTCCGGAGGGCGTCGACCCAGCGGGCGAGTGGAACCCCCGCCGGCAGCTGGATCGCGACTTCCCACACGTCGCGCAGCGCGAGCCCCTCCGCGACCGCAATGGCGTGGACGCGCCACGGGCGGCCCAGGTGCTCGGCCGGATCGAGCTGCCCGCCCGCCGCCATGCCCGGCCGCATCCTAGGCCGCGCGCGGCGCGTACATGATGACCGCGACGCCGGCCAGGCAGAGCGCGGCGCCGGCCAGATCGTAGCGGTCGGGCGCGACGCGATCCGCCGCCCAGCCCCAGAACAGCGAGAGCACCACGAACACGCCCCCGTAGGCGGCGTAGACACGGCCGAAGTGCGCCGCCTGGTAGGTCGGGATCAGGCCGTACAGGACCAGCGCGGCGGCGCCGACCAGCCCGATCGGCCAGGGCCGGCCCTCGCGCCACCAGAGCCACACCAGATAGCCGCCGCCGATCTCGGCGAGGCCGGCCAGCGCGAACAGGAGAATCGAATGCAGCAGCGAGGGGAGCAGGGCCTACTCGCGGAAGCGGTTGACGATGGGCAGGCGCCAGTCCTTGCCGAAGGCCCGCGGGGTGATCTTGATGCCGATGGGGCCCTGGCGCCGCTTGTACTCGTTGCGGTCCACCATCGCGATCACGCGCTTGACCGTGGTCGCGTCGAACCCACGCGCCACGATGTCGGCGACGCCCTGGTCACCCTCCACGTAGGCCTCCAGGATCGCGTCCAGGACCGCGTAGGGCGGCAGCGTGTCCTGATCGGTCTGGTCGGGACGGAGCTCGGCCGACGGGGGCCGGTCGAAGATGGACCGGGGGATCACGTCGCGACCCGCCTTGCGGTTGACGTACTCGGCCACCTGGTAGACCAGCGTCTTCGGCACGTCCTTGATCACCGCGAAGCCCCCGGCCATGTCGCCGTAGAGCGTGGAGTAGCCCACCCCGATCTCGCTCTTGTTGCCGGTGGTGAGGATGAGCCACCCGAACTTGTTGGAGAGGGCCATGAGGTAGTTGCCGCGGATGCGCGCCTGTAGATTCTCCTCGGTCACGTCCTCCTTGAGCCCCTTGAAGGGCTTGGCGAGGGCGCGCTTGTACGTCGCCAGCACCCGCGTGATGGGCAGGCGCAGGAACTCGATGCCGAGGTTGCGGCCCAGTCGCGCCGCGTCGCCCCGGGTGCCCGTCGAGGAATACTGCGAGGGCATGGTGACGCCGGTGACGTTGGCGGCGCCCAGCGCGTCGCACGCGATCGCGGCCACCAGCGCGGAGTCGATGCCGCCCGAGAGCCCCAGCGCCACGTGGGTGAACCCGTTCTTGGTGACGTAGTCGCGCGTGCCCAGGACGAGGGCCTGGTAGATCTCCTCCACCGGCTCGAGCACCGGCACCTCGTGGGGCGGCAGCTTCGGGCGCTCCGGCGTCGGCCGCGGGGAGAGCGCGACACGGCGCGACTGGGCCCCGGTGGCCCGCAGCTTCTCCTTGCGCCGTCGCGAATCGTGCAGCCGCGACCGGAAGACCTCGTCGAGGTCGAGGTCGGCGACCACGAAATCTTCCTCGAACGGCTTCCCCCGCGCCACGCACTCGCCCTTCTCGTTGAAGATGAAGGACTGCCCGTCGAAGATCAGCTCGTCCTGGCCGCCCACCGTGTTGACGAAGGCCAGGCACACGAGGTCGTCGGCCGCGCGGGTGGCCAGCATCTTCTCCCGGAAGCGCCCCTTGCCCGCGTGATACGGCGAGGCGTTGATGCTCAGCACCAGCTCGGCGCCGCCCAGGGCCTGGAGCGTGGTGGGGCCGGTCGGGTACCAGATGTCCTCGCAGATGTTCGCGGCGATCACGGTCTCGCCCAGCGTGAAGACCGGCGCCTCCGTCCCGGACTGGAAGTAGCGGTTCTCGTCGAAGACCCCGTAGTTGGGCAGGTACTGCTTGTGATACGTCCCGGCCTGGGCGCCGTCGTGGAGGATGGCCGCCGCGTTGAAGATGTCGTCGCGCTTGTCCACGAAGCCCACCACCGCGGTGATCCCGCGGCTCGCCCGGGCCACGTCGGCCACCGCGCGCAGGTTGGCCTCGATGAACGCGGGCTTGAAGAGCAGGTCCTCCGGTGGATAGCCGGTCAGCACCAGCTCCGGGAACGCGACGATGTCGCAGCCCAGCGCCCGGGCGCGATCCATCCCCGCCATCACCAGGCGCGCGTTGGCCTCGACGGCGCCCACCGTCGGATTCACCTGGGCCAGCCCCACCCGGACCCGCCGCATGCCGGTATTCTACCCTCTTCGGCGGGCTTTCACCGTCAGGTGCAGCCCGCCCAGGATCAGCAGCCCGCCCGCCACCGTGAACACGGTGAGCCGCTCCCCGAGCCACCACACCCCGAGCAGCGCGCCGCCCAGCGGCTGGATGTTGAGGAAGATGGCCACGCGGGGCGTCTCCACGCGCTCCAGGCACCAGTTCCACACCGCGTAGCCGAGCGCGGTCATCACCACGCCCAGGTAGAGGGTCCCCGCCAGGGTCCGGGGCGTCCAGGCGGGCGCCGGACCGGTGGCCCACTCGAAGAGCGCGAACGGGAGCATCGCGGCGGCGCCCCAGACGACCGAGTAGGCGGTCACCACCAGCGCGGGGTGGCGGAGGAGCACGGGCCGGGCGATGAGCGAGTAGGCGGCGTAGGCCAGCCCGGAGAGGATCAGGATCAGGTCGCCGCGCCAGTGCGGCGCGAGGGCCAGCGTGACGCCCGGGATGCCGTTCACCACGATGACCGCCGCGCCCAGGATGGCCAGAGCGGCGCCGAGGCCTTCCTGTCGCGAGAGCCGCTCGCCGAGCAGCAGCGGCGAGAGCAGGATGAGCGAGGCCGGCTCGACCGTGATCAGCAGCGCCGCGTTGCTGGCGGTGGAGTGGGCGAGGCCCCAGTTGCCGAGTGCGAACGCCAGCGTGAAGCCCACGACCCCGGTGAGCCCGAGGCGCCAGTGGTCTTCCCGGGAGAGCTTGGCCGCCCTCATCCCGCGCCAGGCCCAGGGCACGAGGATGAGCGAGCCGATGGTCAGCCGCGCGGTGGCCAGCGTGACCGGGCTGATCTCCTCGAGGAGGATCCGGGAGACCGAATAGCCGGTGGAGAAGATCAGGTTGGAGACGAGGAGGACCACGTAGGCGGTCGGCACCGGCCGAGCT
>CAMLFJ010000300.1 GCA_946479205.1 uncultured bacterium
TACGTCGGGATCGGCATGATCCTGGCGAAGCGCGAGCGGACGGGGGAGGCGGTCACCGCGTTCCAGAACGCCATCCAGGTGGACGCCACGTACGGGCCCGCGTACCTGCGGCTGGCCGAGGCGCTCGACCGGATCGGCCGGCCCGTCGAGGCCTGGAGCGCGGCGGAGCAGGCCCACGATCGCGGCGAGGACGTGGCGCCCGCCTTCTGGCAGCAGCTCACCGAGAAGGTGCCCTCGGCGCCGCCGCTCCCGCCGCCGTGCGCGGACGCCGCCGGCGCCACGATCGATCTGGACAATCCCGACCCGGCGCATCGCGGCTACATCGCCCGGGTCCGGGAGCGCGTGCAGGCCCACATGGTCTATCCGCGGGGAGCCGGAGAGCGCGGGATCGGGGGCGAGCTACAGGTGGAGTTCCGGATCGGCCGGGCGGGGCGCATCGAGTGCGCGACGCTGCGCCGCTCCTCGGGCTCGGAGCTCCTCGACCGCTACGTGCTGAGCGCGGTGCGACTGGCCCAGCCCTTCGCGGCGCTGCCGGCTCAGGTGGCGGCGCCGTCACTGCCGGTGAGCGGAACCTTCCGTTTCCAGCGCGCCGAGGGCCCGCCGGCCCGCTAGTCTAATCCTGGAAAATCTGGTCGGGCTGGACCGTCACCGCCTCGGTCCGCCAGGTCAGGTCGCGCGGGCCGTCGGTATCCCCACGCTCCACCTGGGAGACCCGCAGCAGCGGCAGCGCATCGGCGTCAGCCTGCCACTCCCACTCCTTGGTCGCGGCGTAACCCACGGCGGCCAGGAGGATGCTCAGTACCAGAACGGGCCGTCTGATTCCTCCGCTCATGACCGTGCCTCCCTTGGTTCGACCTCGACTGAACGAGCCCGGACAGAGAGGAGGGAGGGGCAAGCGGTGTGCCACGGCCTGTGTAGCCCAAGTAGCCGATTCGAGGGATGTCGGGGGCCGGCCGGCGGCGCGGGCGGAAGAAACTACCATGTAAGACCTCTCCGCCGTCGCCAGGCTGACGCGGGCGCGCCACCCCTCTGGCCTCGGACCGCTCACGTGGGTTAAGGTGGGGCGCCGATGTCCCCGCGCCCCGGTACCGTCCCGCTCGCCGTGCTCGAGTCCATCCAGAAGCGCGTCCTCTGGCTGAGCGCTCACCTGGTGCACCACGCCAACACCCGGCCGAATCCCGACGGCACCAAGGTCGGCGGCCACCAGGCGTCGTCGTCCTCCGTGGTCTCGCTGATGACCGCGCTCTACTTCCACGCGCTGCGACCCGGCGACATCGTGGCCACCAAGGCTCACGCCTCGCCGGTCTTCTACGCCATCGAGTACCTGCGCGGGCGGCTCACCGCCGAGCAGCTCCGCGGCCTGCGCACGCTCGGGGGGCTCCAGGCCTATCCGAGCCGGCGCAAGAATCCGGAGATCGTGGATCTCTCCACCGGCTCGATGGGGCTGGGCGCGGTGAGCGCGGCCTTCGGCGCGCTCGCCGCGCGCTACGTGCGCCAGCACGAGGGCGCGGACGCGCGCCGCGCGATGCCGGCGCGCTTCATCGCGATGATGGGCGACGCCGAGCTCGACGAGGGCAACGTGTGGGAGGCCCTGCTCGAGGAGGCGGTCCGCGAGCTCGACAATCTGATGTGGGTCGTCGACTTCAACCGCCAGAGCCTCGATCGCATCGTGCCCGACGCGCGGCGCGGGCAGCTCCGCGAGTGGTTCCGCGCCGCGGGCTGGCACGTCATCGAGCTGCGCTGGGGGTCGCGGCTGCGGGCGCTCTTCGGCCGGCCCGGGGGCGAGCGGTTGCGCGCGCGGCTCGAGGGGATGGGCAACGCGGAGTACCAATCGCTCCTGCGCCTGCCGGCCGCGGGCGCGCGCAAGGCGGTGATCGTCACCGCGACGGGGGAGACGGACCCCGCGGTGGACCGGCTCCTCGCCGACGTCTCCGACGACGCGGTGGCCGCGCTCGTGGCCGACGTGGGCGGCCACGATCTGGCGTCGATCCTCGAGGCCTACGAGGAAGCGGGCCGGACGCGCGGCGGGCCCTGCGTCATCCTGGCCGACACGATCAAGGGCTGGGGCTATCCCTTCGGCGGCGATCCCATGAACCACAGCGCGCTGCTCACCCCGGGGCAGGTCGAGGAGATGCGCGCGCGGCTCGGCGTCGCGGCCGGCGAGGAGTGGGCCGGCTTCGCGCCGGGCAGCGCCGAGGCGGAGCTCATCCGTCGCGCGCCCGCGCCGTACGCGCCCCCGGAGTGGCGGCGCGACGCGGCCCTCGACGTGCCGGACGAGCTGGAGGAATCCTATCCGCCGCAGAGCTCGACGCAGGAAGCCTTCGGCCGCATCCTCGGCCGGCTGAGCCGCCTGCCCGTCGGCGATCGGGTGGTCACGCTCTCCGCGGACGTGTCGATCACCACGCACCTCGCGGGGTGGATCAACCGCAAGGGCGTCTACTTTCCGCGTCCCAAGCCCGGCTTCACCGCGGAGGGGCCGCAGGCGGTGCAGTGGAAGGAATCGCCGGCGGGCCAGCACATAGAGCTCGGCATCGCCGAGCATAACCTCTTTCTGGCGTTGGGCGCCTTTGGCCTCACGCACGAGCTGTCCGGGACGACGCTGCTGCCGATCGGCACGCTCTACGATCCGTTCGTCACGCGCGGGCTCGACGCGCTCTACCACGCGCTCTACGCGGGCGGGCGCTTCATCGTGGCCGCGACCCCGTCGGGGGTGAGCCTCTCGCCGGAAGGCGGCGCGCACCAGTCCGTGATCACGCCGGGCATCGGCATCGCGCTGCCCGCCATCGCCTACTACGAGCCGGCCTTCGCGCAGGAGGTCGAGTGGATCCTGCTCGAAGGGCTGCGCGGCCTCGTGCGGCGGGGGGACGCGGAGAGTCTCTACCTGCGCCTCTCCACCAAGCCCATCGAGCAGGCCCTCGCCCCCGCGCCGTCGGCCGCGCAGCGTGACGCGGTGCTCCGGGGTGGCTACCGCCTGATCGACGCGCGCGAGCGGCCCGGCTACGACCGGGAGGGTGACACGGTGCACATCTTCGCGGCAGGCGTGATGGTGCCCGAGGCGGTCGCCGCGAGCCGCGCGCTCGCGGCGCAGGGGGTGCACGCGAACGTGTTCGTGGTCACGAGCCCCGATCTGCTGCACCGCGGGCTCCGGACTACGTCCCCGTACGTACTCGACCTGGTGTCCGCGGAAGAGGAAGGCGTGCCGGTGGTGTCGGTGCTCGACGGCCATTCCCACGGCCTGGCCTTCCTGGGCGGCGCGCTCGGCGTGCCGCAGATCCCGCTCGGCGTGGATCACTTCGGCCAGTCGGGCTCGCGCGGCGATCTCTATCGTCACTACGGCGTGGACGCCGCCGCGATCGCGGTCGCCGCGAACCGTTTGCTTGCCCGCGGATCGGCTCCGGGTTAACATTCCCGCCATCCCCGGTCCCGCTCCACGCGCGCTCCAAAGGAGGAGCCCCCTCATGGACAATCGCCTCAGGCATCTGGCCGAGCAGCTCGACGCAGGTCTCATCGCCCGCCGCGAGTTCCTGCGCAAGGCGGCCGTCATCACCGGCGGCACCGCGGCGGGCCTGCACGCGCTCCGCGGTATGGCCCCGGCCCAGGCCAAGACCAAGCTGCGCATCTGGCTCTTCAAGAGCTTCGTCACCGCGGGCAACGACGTGGTGGCCAAGCAGGTCGAGGCGTGGGCGAAGGAGAAGAACGTCGAGGTCGAGATGGACTGGGCGACCTTCGGCGACCGCGAGCAGAAGTTCGTGGCCGCCATCGAGGCGGGCAACCCGCCCGACATGGCGGAGATGAACATCTACGGCCCGATGCGCTACAAGGCCGCGCTGCGCGACGTCAGCAAGGTGGCGACGGACCTGGCCAAGGCCAAGGGCGGGCTCCTCCCCTTCGCCGAGCGCGCCATGCAGTCCGACGGCAAGTTCCTGGGCGTGGGCCGCTACTCGATGACGACGGTGTTCTTTATCCGCAAGGACATCATGGAGGCCAAGGGCCTGAAGGTGCCCAAGGTCTACGATCCCGACGTGGTCGAGTTCGCCAAGAAGGCGCAGGATCCGGCCAAGGACCTCTTCGGCTTCGGCCAGACCCTGAACCGGTCGGACGACGGCGACGGCTTCATGTCCAATATCCTCTGGGACTACGGCGGGGGCGTGTGGGACAAGGACGGCAAGCCCGCGCTCGGCACGAGCTTCCTCAAGCAGAACACCGCCGCGCTGCAGTTCGCGGTGGACACGATCAAGAAGCACGGGATTCAGCCTCCCGGCGTCATGGGCTGGACCGACGTGTCCAACAACGAGTCCTACATGGCGGGCAAGCTCGTGACCACGAACAACGGCGCGAGCCTCTACTTCGCGATGGTCTCCAAGAAGCACGAGCTCGCCGCGAAGACGCTCTGCGTGCTCACGCCGGGTGGCCCCGCCGGATCCTTCGTCGGCTCGTCCTGCTACAACTGGGCCGTCTTCCAGAAGTCGCAGAAGCCGGATCTGGCCGAGGATCTCATCCGCTACCTCGAGGACGAGAAGCGGTTCGCGGAGTACATGCAGGTCTCGGTGGGGCAGGCGGGCCCGGTGTACAAGGGCCGCGCGGACAATCCGTACTGGAAATCGGATCCCAACTTCGACGCGATGATGCAGAACATCCTCCGCAGTGTCAACATCGGCTATCCCGGTCCAATGACGCCGGCCGCGGCCGAGGTGCAGGGGCAGAAGATCCTCACCGACATGGCGGGCCGCGTGGTGGTGGGCGGGCTCTCGCCCGAGGCGGCGCTGAAGGAAGCGCACGCGCGGATCGAGGAGATCCACAAGATTCGCGGCAAGGCCTAGTCGAGCGGTCCATGGCGACCCCCGCCGCGCAGCTTCGCGCGAAGGCGGCCGTGATCCAGCCGCGCGTCCGGCTCGAGGTCATGCTCCGGCGTGTCCTCGGGCCGGACTACCGGATGGGCTTCCTGTTCGTGGCGCCC
>CAMLFJ010000301.1 GCA_946479205.1 uncultured bacterium
CCGCCGCGAGCTACGGCCTCGCCGCGGTGCTGTTCAACCAGCGCCGGATCGACGAGTTCAAGCAGGCCGCGACCCCGCTCGTCGCGGGCGCGGTGGATCCGATCATCACGCCGCGCCTGCTGCACGGGCTGGCCGCGGTGGCCGCGGAGGAGAAGCGCTGGCCGGAGGCCAAGACGCTCACGATGCGGCTGGCCGACCAGTTTCCGCGCTACGAGGGCACCCAGGCCGCGCTGACCGGGCTCGCGTCGGCGGCGAGCCAGGGCGCGCAGTGGACGCTGTCGCGCGAGATGTACGCCAAGCTCGGCGAGCGCTTCCCGGGCAGCGCCACCACCGGCGCGAGCCGGCTCGACTACGCGGAGGCCCTGCTGCGCACCGGCGCCGCCGCGGAGGCGCGCCGGGCGCTCGAGCCCGCCCCGGGGGGTGCGGCCTCTCCCGCCGCGTCGCCGCGCGCCACCATGCTGATGGCGGAGGCGCAGGAGGCCACCGGCGATCGCGCCGCGGCGCTCGACACCTACGCGCGCGCGGCCGCCGCGGCGGGCAGCCCGAAGGAGAAGGCCTTCGGCCTGCTGGGCCAGGGGCGCCTGCTGGTGGCCGACGGCAAGTGGGACGAGGCGCGCGGCCGGTTCGAGCAGGCCCTCGACGCGGGCGACGGCGCGGTGGCCTCCGAGGCCGCCTACCGGCTCGGCGAGGGATACCGCGCGACCGGCAAGGCGCAGGAGGCCGCGGACATGTACATGACCGCGGCCTACCTCACCGCGGATTCGCCGTGGGCGCGCCGCGCGCTGGTCGGGGCCGGCCAGGCCTTCGCCGCGCTCAAACAGAACGACGCGGCGGTGATCGTGTATCGCAAGCTGCTCGCGATGAACGGCGTGGAGCCCGACCTGGCCGAGGCGGCCCGCCGCGGCCTCCGCGCCCTCGGCGCCAGCTAGGCCCCCTCACCCTGCCCTCTCCCTCAAGGGAGAGGGTTCTCGTGGTCCGTCCCCTCTCCCCTCTGGGGAGAAGGCTAGGGTGAGGGGAGCGCTTTCACGACCTCGTCGAGGTTCGGGTGGTGCCCCGCGTAGCGATCGCGCCACTCGTAGCGCACGCGGTCCCCCGGCCCCAGCACGAAGGTGCCGCCCTGCTGTACCACGTCGCCGTGCCGGCCCACCTGGCGGAAGCCCCGCGCCATCGCCCCGATGCCCTTCAGCACCGAGAGCGGGTGATAGGTGCTGGCCCACCCGTGCACGAGGCCGGCGGTCCTGAAGGCCCGCAGCGCCGGATCCACGAAGAGCGCGCCCTGGTAACCGGTGCTCTCGCGGAAGCCCTTGATGTGCTCCGGCTTCGCGGGCCCCACCACCACGAGCGTGCCGCCGCGCCGCTCGATCTCGGGCAGCCGCTTGGACAATCCCGCGACCTGCTGGCGGCAGAAGATGCAGCCCAGGTGGCGGACGAAGGCCAGCACGACGGGGCGCTTGACCCAGAAGCCGCCCAGGGACACCCCGGTGCCGGTCTCGTCGAGCACGGTCATCTGGCCGAGGGCGGCGGCGAGCAGATCGTCCATCCCGTCATTGTAACCGCCCCCCAATCTCTCTAAAATGGGCGCTCATGCGGGGTTACGGCGGCCGGATCCTGTTCGTGGACGTCACCGACGGCCGCAGTCGTGTGGAACCGGTCTCCCCGGAGCTGGCGCGAAGCCTGCTGGGCGGCAACGGGTTCGCGGCCCGGCTCATGCTGGATCACGTGCCGGCGGGCGTGGACGCCTACGATCCCGCCAACGCGGTGATCTTCGCGGTGGGTCCGGTCACCGACACCACGGTGCCCGGCAACAGCCGCGCCTGCGTGGCGGGCAAGTCGCCGCTCACCGGCCTCTTCTTCGATTCGACCTTCGGCGGCCGCTGGCCCGCGACCCTGAAGCGCACCGGCTTCGACGCCGTCGTGATCACCGGGCGCGCGGCCGAGCCGGTGTACCTCAAGGTCACCGAGGCGGGCGTCGAGCTCAAGCCGGCGCGCGGGCTCTGGGGGAAGACCACCCGCGACACCGTGCACGCCATCCACGAGGTCGAGGGCGGCGACGTGGACGCGATGGCCATCGGACCCGGCGGCGAGAACCTCGTGCGCTTCGCGGCGATGGGCACCTACTGGAAGAACCGCGAGGCCTTCGCGGGCCGCGGCGGCCTCGCCGCGGTGCTGGGGAGCAAGCGGGTCAAGGCGGTGGTGGTCGCGGGCTCGCGCAAGACCGAGGTGGCCGACCCGGGCGCGCTCAAGGCGCTCCTCGAGCAGCAGCGCGAGCCGCTCAAGACCGGCACCAAGGCGCTCTCCACCTACGGGACGCCGTTCCTGGTGAAGCCGATCAACACCCTGGGCGCGCTCGGCTCCTACAACCTGCGCCAGGAGGTCTTCGCGGACGCGATAGCGATCTCCGGCGAGGAGATGCACGCGCACTTCCACGACAAGGACACGACGTGCCTCAAGTGCCCGGTGGCGTGCGGCAAGCAGTACGCGATCCGCGAGGGGGAGCTGGCCGGCCTCAAGGCGAAGATGCCGGAGTACGAGACGATCTTCGCGTTCGGCTCCATGCTCGGCAACGGAAACCCGGCCTCGCTCGCGCGGGCCAACGATCTCTGCGATCTGCTCGGGCTCGACACCATCAGCATGGGCGTCACCCTGGCTTTCGTGTGCGAGGCGATCGAGCGCGGCTGGCTCGGCGAGTCGGAGATCGGGCTGCCCTTCGGCTGGGGCGACTGGCGCGGCATGCTGCGCCTGATCGAGATGACCGCGGTCCGCGAGGGGTTCGGCGACCGGCTCGCCGAGGGCGGCTGGCGTCTCGCGGAGTCCGTGAACGCCGAGGCTACCCGCCTGGTCTACGCGGTCAAGCGCCTCGAGCTGCCCGCCCACTCGGCGCGCGCGCTCAAGGGCATGTCCATCGGCTACGCGACCGCCACCCGCGGAGGCAGCCACCACGACACGCGCCCCACGCCCCAGTACGCGCAGAGCTACGATCGCCGGAGCCCCGAGGGCAAGCCGGAGTTCGCGGTGCGCAGCCAGCACTTCACCGCGCTCGACGACTCGCTCGTGCTCTGCCGCTTCACCTCCGAGCGCGGCTTCGGGGTCTACATCGAGGAGCCCTACGCGCGGATGGTCAGCGCGGTCACCGGCTTCGACGTCGACGTCGAGGAGCTCGAGCGGGTGGGAGAGCGCGTCATCAACCTGGAGCGGCTCTTCAACGTGCGCGAGGGCGTGCGCCGGAAGGACGACGCGCTGCCCTGGCGCGTGATGCACGAGCCCATTCCCGAGGGCCCCTCCGCGGGTGCGTACTGCCCGCCCGAGGAGCTGGCTCTCATGCTCGATCGCTACTATGCCCTGCGCGGCTGGGACGGCGACGGGGTGCCGACTCCGGAGCGCCTCGGCGCGCTCGGCCTCTAGCCCGTCCCCGCGAGGTCACCCCATGCCGGTCACGCGATTCGACATCACGCTGCGCCGTCCGCTCGCCGCCTTCCCCGGCTATGAGGAGCTGAAGGGGTGGCTCCACTTCGCGATCGACCCGCTCCACGCGGCCAATCGCCGCGTCACCGACGTGGAGCTGGCCCCGCGCGACGCACAGGGACGCGTCACGTGGGACGCGGACGTCTCCATCCTGCTGCCGGTGGACCGCGCGCGGTGCAGCGGGCGCGTCCTCCTCGACGTGGTCAACCGCGGCAACACGGTGGCGGTGCCGAACTTCAACCGCGCCACGCGGCCCGCCTTCGGCCCCGGGTCGGATCCGAACCCGCCGGTGGACACCGGCGACGGCTTCCTCATGACGCGGGGCTGGGTGGTGATCTCCTGCGGCTGGCAGGGCGACCTGCCGCGGGTGCCCGGGCTCATCGGCATGCGCACGCCCGAGGCGCGCGACGCGCAGGGCCGGCCGCTGCGCGGGCGGATCTACACGCAGGTGCAGTCCACGGGCCCGGTGGCCGACTTCCTGCTCTCCGACCGCGGCCACGTGCCGTACCCGGCCGCGGACCTCGAGGAGCCGGGCGCGCTCCTCACCGTGCGCGATCAGCCGGACGGGCCCGTCACCACGATCCCGCGCGCGCGCTGGCGCTTCGCCCGGGTGGAGGGCGGCCGCGCGGTGCCCGACCCCGGCCATATCCATCTCGACGGCAACTTCGAGAAGGGACGGCTGTACCAGATCACCTACACCGCGGAGGGCGCGCCGGTGCAGGGGCTCGCCATGGTCGCGCTGCGGGACAGCGTCGCCTGGCTGAAGCACGGGGGCGCCGAGACGGGCAATCCCGCGCCGGGCCGCCTCCGCTGGGCCTACGGCTACGGGCGCTCGCAGACCGGCCGGCTGCTGCGCACGCTGATCTACGAGGATCTCAACCTCGACGAGCAGGGCCGCGAGGCGCTCGACGGGGTCATCGCCAACGTGCCGGGCGGCATGCGCGGCGAGTTCAACCAGCGGTTCGGTCAGCACTCCAAGGATCGCAACAACATGATGTCGCATCTCTTCCCGTTCACGGATCAGCCGACCGCGGATCCCGAGACGGGGGCCAAGGACGCGCTGCACGCGCGGCTCGACGCGCGCGGCAGCCGGCTGCGCGTGTACTACACGAACACGTCGGCCGAGTACCACCGGGGGGATGCCTCGCTGATCCACACCGATCCCGACGGCACGCGCGACGTGGCGCCCGGGCCCTATACGCGCGTCTACCACTTCGCGGGCACGGAGCACGGCCTCGGCATCTGGCCGCCCATGGACTCGCAGCTCGCGCCCGCCGATCCCACCGGGCCGGTCGAGCGCTCGCAGAATCTCCGGGGGGTGGCCGACTACTCGGTGCTGCTGCGGGCCTGCCTGGTGAGCCTCGACCGCTGGGTCGTGGAGGGCGTCGAGCCGCCGCCGAGCCGGCACCCGCGGATCGCCGATGACACCGCGGTGCCGCCCGCCCGCCTCGCGCCGGCCTTCGCGCGGATTCCCGCCGCCCGGTACCCGCGCCA
>CAMLFJ010000302.1 GCA_946479205.1 uncultured bacterium
CTCGGCATCCGCGCCACCGTGCACGCGGGCGAGCCCGGCGCGGGGATCCCCGCGGTGCGGGCCCGCATCGAGGAGGCCTGGGGCGCCCGCGCCTACGACCACGCGGGCATGACCGAGATGGGCGCCTACGGCTTCGAGTGCGCGGCCCAGGCCGGGCTCCACGTCAACGAGGCCGAGTTCATCGCCGAGGTGATCGATCCCGCGACCGGCGGGCCCGCGGACGAGGGCGAGCTCGTGCTGACGAACCTGGGCCGCCTGGGCTCGCCGCTGCTCCGCTACCGGACCGGCGATCGCGTGCGCATCGGCCGGACGCCGTGCGAGTGCGGCCGGACGTTTCTGCGCCTCGAGGGCGGCATCCTGGGGCGCGTGGACGACATGCTCATCGTCCGCGGCGTCAACGTGTTCCCCTCGGCGCTCGAAGGCATCGTGCGCCGCTTCCCGGACGTCGACGAGTTCGTGATCGAGGTCTACCGGCGCGGGCAGCTCGACGAGGTGCGCCTGCTCCTCGAGGTCAACGGCCACGCCCAGGCGGCCCACATCACGGTCGCGGCGGTGCAGGAGGCGATCCGGGTCGATCTGGGCATTCGCGTCGAGGCGGTGCCGGTTCCCGGGCACAGCCTGCCGCGCTACGAGCTGAAGGCCCGGCGGCTGGTGCGTCGCGCGAGCGAGTAGTCAGCTACTCTACGCGCGAGCCCCCGGCGTCGGATGTATTGACCGGTTCTCCGCGGGCTGGTAGTGATGAATGGCCATGTCGTCCGCGGGAGCCGGCTCCGAGACCTCGGCGCTCATCGCGCGCATCGCCGCGGGTGATCGCGACGCCTTCAGCCGCTTCTACGATCTCCTCGCCCCCACCGCGTTCGGCCTGATCCGCCGCGTCCTGCGCGATCCCGAGGCCGCGGCCGAGGTGCTGCAGGAGGTGTTCTGGCAGGTCTGGCGCGAGGCCCCGCAGTACGATCCCAAGCGCGGCAGCCCGGAGGCCTGGCTCGTCATGCGGGCCAAGACCCGAGCAATCGATCGGCTCAGGTCCATACGTAGAAGAGATAGGACCTTCGTGGCCCCGGTGGACGAGTCCGTCGCCCGGAGCAGCGAGGAGCCGGCCGAGAACCCGGCGGTGGTGGCGGAGGATCGGAGCCTGATACAGACCGCGCTGGCCCAGCTGCCGGAGCCGCAGCGGCGGGTCATCGAGATGGCCTTCTTCGAAGGCCTGACGCAGTCGGAGATCGCGATCCGGCTGCGGGAGCCGCTCGGCACCGTCAAGACGCGGGCGCGCCTCGGCCTCGAGCGGCTGCGCGGCGCGCTGAGAGGGGAGAGGGTGTCGGCGACATGAACCGCGAAGAGATCGGCGAGCTGGCGGCGGCCTACGCCCTCGGCGGCCTGGACGGCGCGGACCGGACGCGCTTCGAGGTCCTGCTGCGCACCGGCGACCCCGAGGCACTGGCCGCGCTGCGCGACTTCGAGGGCACCCTGGCGGACCTGGCCGCGGCGGCGCCGGAGACGCCCCCGCCCGCCGTGAAGGCCGCGCTCATGGAGCGCATCGCGGCGCCGCGGGCCCCGGCCGGCCCGCCGCCGCGTCGTGGCCGCGCGATCTGGCCCGCGGTGCTGAGCGGGGCCATGGCCGCCGGGCTCGCCGCGATCGTGGTCGGCTGGTCGGTCTCGTCGACGTACGAGAAGCGGCTCGACGCCCTGGCGAGCGACGCGGAGCAGCTCAAGGCGGAGCTGCGCAGCCAGCAGACCGTCATCGCGATCCTGCGCGACCCGGCCACCCAGGTCGTCGCGCTCGCCGGCCAGGCGCCCGCGCCGACCGCGCGCGCCCGGATGATGTGGCACGCGACGGCCGGCGGCATCTTCGTCGCCACCGGGCTGCCCGAGGCGCCCGCGGGCAAGGCCTACCAGCTCTGGGCCATCGCGGGCACCAATGCGCCCGTCTCGGCGGGGGTCTTCAGCGTGGACGCCTCGGGGACGGGGAGCCTCTCGGTGCAGCCGCTGCCCGGCGTGGCGACGGTCAGCGCGTTCGCGGTGACGCTCGAGCCGGCGGGCGGACTGCCCGCGCCGAGCGGGGCGATGTACCTGCTCGGCAAGTCCTGATCGCGGCTCCTGACGATCTGCTGTCGCGTCCGTGCGACAGTCCACCGGAATCCGACAGCTTCGCCGGCGCGCCCTCCCGGGTTGCCCAATAGTAATGAGCACTTGAGCTGCCGGGCCCGGTGGCACGCGGTATGCGACTCACCAGGCTCCATGAGGCGACTGGTCGTGGCCTGGGGAGTCGGTGCAGGCATCGTGTTCGTCGCGCTCGTCGCCGGGCCGGCGGGCGCGCAATACCGGTACACGGACGACAAGGGCGTCACCCGGACCACGCAGTACAAGGTGGACGTGCCCGCGCATCACCGCGACGCCGCGGTCTGGATCGGGGCGACCGGCGTCGGCATACCCGCTCTGAGCGAAGAGGCGCGGAAGACGAAGCAGCGCGACGACGCCATCCGACGCATCGGGAGCTCCATCGATCAGGTCACGGCCGCGTCCGCGGCGGAGCAGGCGCGGAAGCGGCAGCTACTACGCAAAGAGGCGCCAGACGCCGTCAGCCCATCTCCCGCACCGCGTAGGTGACCTGCCTGCGTCGGCGAGGGCCGAGGCCATGGCCTAGCGCCCACGCTGCCGCGCCGCGCGCAGCACCGCGATGATGGTCATCGCGTCCTTGATCTCGCCGCGCTCCACCATGGCCACCACCTCCCGGAACGGGAACGCGCGCCGCTCGATGAACTCGGTGGGGTCGGGCGGGCGCGACGCCGGGCGCAGATCCTCCGCCACGTAGAGGTGGGCGACCTCCCGCAGGATGCTCTTGGAGGTGTGGAAGTCGCCTAGCCCGACGAGGCGCCCCGCCTCGTGCCCCGCCTCCTCGGCCAGCTCGCGCTGCGCGGCCTGGGTCGGCGTCTCGCCCGCGTGCTGGCCGCCCGTCGGGATCTCCCAGAAGAAGTCGCCCGCCACGTAGCGGTACTGCCCCACCAGGAGGACGGTGTCCCGGTCGAGGAAGGGGAGAACCCCGACGCACTCGCTGCATTCCACGACCCCGTAGACCGTGCTGCGGCCGTTCGGCAGCTCGACCACGTCCTCGCGGACGGAGATCCAGTGGTTGTCGTATACCGGCCGGGTCGAGGTCCGGCGCCAGGGCGTGCGGGACCACGACGAACCGGCCGCGGGAGTACCAGTGGGCTCGCTCATGATCCGGTTGTATCATGTGGGCCGGGAGGAACGTGATGGCCTGGCCGGTCCCCGTCGAAGCGCTGTGGAACGATCTGCAGTCCGTCCGCTCCTCGCTTCTCAAGGAGGCGGAGGGGCTGAGCCAGACCCAGGCGGACTGGCGCCCGGCCGAGCAGGAGTGGTCGGTCGGCGAGATCCTCCATCACCTCACCCTGGCCGAGGTGGGCACCGGCAAGCTCACCTCCAAGCTCTTCAAGGACGCGCCGCAGCCCCTGCCGCCGTTTCCTCCGGACCTGAAGGCCTTCGCTCCGGTTCCGGCTCCGCCGCCCGGGCCCGCCCAGGCGCCCGAAGTGGTCTACCCGGAGCGGGGTCATCCGCTGGAGCAGCTGCTCGCCGACCTGAAGGCGATCCGGGAGCGCAGCCGCCAGTCCATCGAGCGGCTCGCCGCGGTGGATCCGCGCGGGCTCAGGTGGCGGCACTTCACGCTGGGCGAGATGGACCTGGCGCAGTGGTGGCTGCTCCACGTACGCCACGAGAGCGATCACCTCGAGCAGCTGCGCGCCGTGAAGGCCGCCCGGGACTTCCCCGCGTCGTGAAGATCATCCTTCGCAATCCGCGCAAGGAGATCGAGGTGGACGGCAAGCGCCGGGTGAAGGAGCTGCTCGTCGAGCTCGACATCCTGCCGAGCACCGTCCTGGTCATCCGCGGCAACGAGCTCCTGACCGGGGACACCGTGGTGGGCGGCGACGACGTGCTCGAGGTGCGCCCGGTCATGTCGGGCGGCAGCGCGGGGACGCGGTGAAGTGCCGCAAGTGCGGGGGCGCCGCCGCCCTCGAGCTGCGGCGTCACAACGCGGCCTTCTGCTCGCCGCACTTCCTCGAGTTCTTCCGCAAGCAGGTGGCGGAGGCGGTGCACCGGCACCACATGTTCACCCGCGAGGAGAAGATCATGGTCGCCGTCTCGGGCGGCAAGGATTCCCTCGCGCTCTGGGACGTGCTGATCGAGGACGGCTACCAGACCGCCGGCCTCTACCTCGATCTCGGCATCTTCGACTACTCGAAGGAGTCCAAGGCCAAGTGCGAGGCGTTCGCGGCCTCCCGCGGCCAGACCCTGCACATCGAGCGGGTGGCGGACACGGTGGGCGCGCCGATCCCGGTGGTGCAGCAGGCTACGCGGCGGCCGACCTGCTCCGCCTGCGGCCTCTCCAAGCGCTACCTGATGAATCGCGCCGCGCTCCAGCACGGCTACCCGGTGGTGGCGACCGGCCACAACCTCGACGACGAGGCGGCCACGCTCTTCGGATCGGTCATGCACTGGCAGACCGACGCGCTGCCGCGGCAGTCGCCCGCGCTGGCCTCCACGCATCCGAAGCTCGTCCGCCGCGTGAAGCCGCTCTACCGCCTGTCCGAGCTCGAGACGGCGGCCTTCGCCTTCCTGCGCGGCATCGACTACATCGTGGAGGAGTGCCCGTTCGCCAAGGGCGCCACCTCGATCGCCCACAAGCAGGTGCTGGACCGCCTCGAGGAGGCCTCGCCCGGCTCCAAGCACAACTTCCTCTTCGGGTTCCTCGAGAAGGCCCGGCCCGCCTTCGAGAAGATCGAGCACGTCGAGCTCCTCGAGTGCACCTCCTGCGGGCAGGTGACCACCGGCGCGATCTGCGCCTTCTGCAAGCTGGCCGACCTGGTCAAGCGCCGGACAACGGCCTAGAGATCGGAAGAGCGTCGTGTAGGGAAAGAGTGTAGATCTCGGTGGT
>CAMLFJ010000303.1 GCA_946479205.1 uncultured bacterium
TCGCGTCCACCATCGGGGGCGGGCCCGCCACGTAGGCGCGGACGTCGGCGAAGCGGCCCTTCATGCCCAGGCCGGCGACCTCGTGGACGAGACCGCGCGCGAACGCGAGCCCGGGATAGCGGGCGGGCAGCGAGGCGGGCACGTCCTCATCCGACAGGGCGATCGTGACCGCCAGGCGCGCCGGGCCGCGCGCCCGCAGGGCCTCGAGCTCCTCGAGGAAGAAGCCGTCGCGCTCCGCGCGGACGCCGAAGTAGACGTGCCCGTCCCACCCGGCGAAATGGCCCGCCCGGGCGGCGCGCTCCAGGATCGACATCATGCCCGCGATCCCGCTTCCCCCCGCGATGCAGAGCACGTGCTTCTGGAGGCCCGGCTGGAACGTGGCATGGCCCAGGGGCGCGAAGAGCCCGAGGCGCGTGCCGTCGACTCCGTCGCGGAACAGCCACTCGCTCACCGCCCCGCCCGGCTTCTTCTTCACCACGAACGACAGGCGGCGGGTGGCCCGGTCGAAGTTCACCATGGAATAGGCGCGGGCCCCCGTGATGCCGGGCACGGTCAGGAGCGCGAACTGCCCGGCGTCGAAGTCGAGCGGCCGGTCGAGGTCGACGTCGAACGCGGCCACGTCGTGGGTCAGGCGGTGCCAGCCGCGCACCTGTGCGCCGACCGTGCCGGGGAGCGGGGCGCCCGCCTCGCGGGCCTTGAGCACCGAGACCTCGAGCGCGCAATCCTCACGCGCCACACCCTGGCACATGAGCAGCTCGGCCGGATCCTTGAGATAGCGGCCTCCGGGCGCCTCCGGCCACTCGCTCGCGACCCCGCCGCTCACGAGCCTGGCCTTGCACGTGCCGCAGGTTCCGGTGCCGCACTCGTACGGCAGCTCGATGCCGCTGCGGAGGCCGGCGTGGAGGATCTTCTCCCCGGGCTCGCACTCGAACGCCCCGTCCCCGTTCCGGGCCTTGACCGTGATCTTCACGCGACGCCCCGGGACACCACCGGAGGGGCGGCCGCGTACCGGCCCATCACCTCGGTGGCGAAGAGCTCGATCGAGCGCATGGCCTGCTCGTGGGTGAGATCGCCCCACTGGAACGAGCAGACGAAGTAGTTGGCGCCCGTCGCCAGGTACTCGTCCATGTACTCGCGCACCGCGGCGGGGGAGCCGGCCAGGGCCACCCCGCCCAGCCGGGTCGGATGCGGCCGGCGCGCCTGCTGGTCGAAGCGCTCGAGCTCGGCGTCGATGTCCCGGCGCAGCTCCCGCGTGGGCAGCCCGGCGGGGCGATCGCCCACGAAGCCGAACGAGCCGTCCTTCGTCTGCATGAACTGGGTGAGCCCGCGCTTCTCGGCTTCGAGGCGCCGCGGAGCCGCGAGGTTCCAGCGGTATTTCTCCCAAGCCGGCGTGGCGATCCGGATGGCCTCGTCGTCGGTGTCCGCCACCACCAGGTGCACCACGAGGCCGATCATCGGCTCGTCCCCCTGCACCGTGCGCGCTCCCACCCCCTGATGCTCGTCCCAGGCCGCGCGATACCGCGTGACCGCGGGGCCGAGGCTGTCGAGCGAGCCGACCAGGATGGTGTGCATCCCCTCGGCCGCGGCGGTCGCGGGATTGCGCATGTACCAGAGCGGCGGATACGGCTGCTGGAGCGGGCGCAGGTACATGGGGAGGTGATCGAAGCGGTGAAAGCGTCCGTCGTAGGTCAGCTGGTCGTGGCTGAGCCCTTCCCGCACGATGGCGAGCGTCTCCACGTATCGCGCGTAGTTGGTCTCGGAGTCGGCCTCCTGGCCCCAGAAGTAGGCCTCCATGACGCCGCCCCGCCCCACCCCGATGTCGAGCCGCCCCCCGCTGAGGTTGTCGAGCATGCTGATCTCCTCGATCAGGCGGAGGGGATGATGCAGCGGCAGCACGTACACGCACGGGCCGAATCGCAGCCGCCGCGTGCGCTGGGCCACCGCGGCGAGGAAGACGTTCTGCGACGGGGCCAGGCTGTGGATCGCGGGCGTGTGATGCTCGGCCAAGTGATAGGCGTGGAAGCCGGCCGCGTCGAGGCGCTCGATCTGGAGCAGGCGCTCGCGATAGATCCGGTCGAGGCCGAGCCCGGGGATCGGCTCGATGTGGTCGAAGACCCCGAAGCGCAAGCTCACAGCTTCCAGTCGAGGCGCAAGATCATAGCTTCCAATCGAGCCAGGCGCAGAGCGCGCGGCCCATGATCAGCTCCTTGTCGCGCGCGGTGAGCCACGGCAGCTCCTCGGTGAACAGCGTCACGCACTGCCGCCAGGTGCACGGCATCCGCGTGATGTCCGTTCCCCAGAACAGGCGCTCCGGCCCGAAGGCGTCGTGGAGCCGGCGGAGGTGGGGATGGAGGTTCCGGAAGGGATAGGGCTCGCTCGAGTAGCTCGGCGCCCCCGTCGCCTTGACCGCCACGTTCGGGTGTTTGGCGAGCGCGAGGAGCTCCGAGAGGTTGGCCCAGGCCGCTTCGTCCTTCGTGCGCTGCGGGCGGCCGAGGTGGTCGACGATCAGCTTGAGGCCCGGATGGCGCTCGGCGACCTGCCCGACGAGCGGCAGGAAGTCCGCGGCGAGCAGGGCCAGCGGCACCCCGGCGCGCTCCGCGGCGGGCCACAGCCAGTCCAGCGTGCCGTCGGTCGGCCAGCTCTTCTGGTGCGGCTGCAGGAACACGAAGCGCAGCCCGAGCATGCCCGGCTGGCGCGTCCAGCCGTCGATGAGGCCGCGGCTCTCCGGACGGTCCAGCGGGAACTTCCCGAGGACCGCGAGCCGGTCGGGGTGCTGGCGGGCCGCCTCGAGCGCGAGCCGGTCCGAGCCCGGGTCCCATCCCGGTGGGTGGATCACCGCGGCCTGCACGCCCGCCGCGTCCATCTCCGCGAGCAGCGCGTCCTTCGTGAAGACCGAGACCGGCCGATGAGGCGGCAGCGGCGTGCCGCTGCCCCAGATGTGCACCTGCGCGTCGACGATCAGCACGGCGGGAATGGTCTCGCGCCCCGGGGGGCAGGTCAAGGTGGAAGCCGCCCGCTTGACGGGCCGCCGGCGCGCGTGCCACGATCGCGTCGTGGCTCGCACCGGCACACGTCGGCAGCAGTGGTGGTGGCCGTCAGACTAGGCGGCCTCGGGTGAAGTTTCTGGACTGATCGAACGAGCCGCCTCACGGGGCGGCTCTCGTGTTTTTCGGGACCGCCGCCTCGCCGGGGAGGCCGCGGAGCTCACGATGAAGACCATCCTCACGGGCGACCGGCCCACCGGGCCGCTGCACCTCGGCCACTACGTCGGCTCGCTCCAGAATCGGGTCGCGCTCCAGCGCGAATATGCGACGTACGTGCTGATCGCCGACGTCCAGGCGCTCACCGACCACGCCGAGGAGCCCGAGCTGGTGCGGCGGAACGTGCTCGAGGTGGCGCTCGACTATCTCGCGGTCGGCATCGATCCGGCGGCCGCCACCATCGTCGTCCAGTCCGGGGTTCCGGAGCTGGCCGAGCTCACCGTCTACTACCTGAACCTCGTCAGCGTCGCCCGGCTGGGGCGCAATCCCACGGTCAAGGAGGAGATGCAGCAGAAGGGTTTCGGCGCGGACGTGCCCGCCGGCTTCTTCGTCTATCCCGTGAGCCAGGCTGCGGACATCACGGCCTTCCGGGCGGACGTGGTCCCGGTGGGAGAGGACCAGCTTCCGATGATTGAGCAGACCGTGGAGATCGTCCGGCGGTTCAACCGGCTCTACGGTCCTACGCTCGTCGAGCCCACCGCCCTCATCGCGAAGCACGCCCGCCTGCCCGGCACCGACGGCCAGAGCAAGATGGGGAAGTCGCTCGGCAACGCCATCTTCCTGTCGGACCCTGCTGATGTGGTCTCGAAGAAGGTCATGGGCATGTACACGGATCCACAGCACATTCGAGTCGAGCTACCAGGCAGCGTGGAGGGCAACCCGGTGTTCGGCTACCTCGACGCGTTCGACGCCGACGCGGCGGGCGTCGACGATCTCAAGCGGCGATATCGGGCCGGCGGGCTGGGTGACGTGGCGGTGAAGCGGCGCCTGGTCGACGTGCTGGAGGCATTGCTGGCCCCGATCCGGGCGCGACGGAACGAGCTCGCGCGAGACCCCACGACGATCGCGCGAATCCTCCGCGAAGGGACCGAGACGGGACGCGGTGTCGCCCAGCGGACGCTCGGCGAGGTCCGGCGCGCCCTCCGGCTCTAGACCGGCTTGTCGCCCGCGATCTGGACCCGGCGCATGATCCGGCGGAACCGCCCGGCATCGTGCACGGCCAGGTGCTTGACGCAGCGGTTGTCCCAGAACGCGACCGAGCCGGTGGCCCACCGGAAGCGGCATGTGAACTCGGGCCGGTGGCCGTGCTCGAGCAGGTAGCCGAGCAGGGGCGCGCTCTCGGCCTCCGTCATCCCGTCGAACCGGATGGTGTACGAGTGGTTGACGAAGAGCAGCTTGCGGCCGGTCTCCGGATGCGTGCGGACGACGGGATGGGTGCTCACCGTCTCCTCCCAGCCCTCCTCGCGCACCTTCGTCGCCCGGTAGGCGTTCATCCCCGCCTGGGGGCCCGCGACCTTCCGATCGCTGTGGACGGCCCGCAGGCCCTCCAGCAGCCGCTTCATGCCGTCGGACAGCGCCTCGTAGGCGAGGTACTGGCTGGCGAAGAGGGTGTCCCCGCCGTAGGGCGGCACGTCGATGGCGTACAGGATGGCGCCCATCGGCGGCTCCGCCATCATGGTGGTGTCGGTGTGCCACTCCTCCCCGACGATTCGCACATCGCCCGGCTCGCGGCGGATCTCGATGATCTCCGGGTCCGGGACGACGGTCGCGTAGTTGGGATGCACGAAGATGTCGCCGAAGCGCCGCGCGAGCGCCTTGTGCTGGGTGGCGTCGAAGCGCTGGTCGCGGAAGAAGACGACGCAGTGATCGAGGAGGGCCCGCCGGACCGCGGCCACGCTCGCCG
>CAMLFJ010000304.1 GCA_946479205.1 uncultured bacterium
CCCGGCGCCGCCGCCCGCCGGCTCCGCCTGCACGCGCGCCTCCGGGATGCCCTCCATCTTGGTGAGCCGCTCGCGCGCGACGTCGAGCCGGCGCTGGCGCAGCTCGGCGAGCGGGCCCGTCGGCTCCGGCTCGCGCCGGCGCAGGAGCAGGAGCTGGTCCTCGATCGACACCGGCAGCTGCGCGTCCTTGACGATGACCTGGTAGTAGCGGCGCAGCGCGATGGCCTGGTCCGCGATCCCCTGCTCCTGCTGGAACTTCTGCAGGCGCGCCGCCACCGCGCGCTCCTTCAGCGTATCCACGTCGGCCGGCGAGGTCACCGACGACAGGGTGAGGCTCACGTAGGGCGACCGGCGCATGAAGTCGGCCACCCGCACCGCCTGCCGCTCGAGCTCCGGCCCCAGGACCGAGCTGCCCGCCGCGAACACCAGCGGGTCCACCTTGATCTCCTCGATCTTGTCGTCGCCGCTGGTGAAGAGCCCGCCGATCGCCCGGAAGGGCGCCTTCAGGACGTTGACGAGGACGTTGCGGACCGCGGTCCAGATCGCGTCGCTGAAGTCGAACTTCTTGTCGCTGAGCGTGCCGCTGATCGGCACCTTGACGTGGACGTTGCCGTCGCCGTCCTTGATCAGGGCCACGATGAGGCCGAGGGGCAGCCCGATCCGCTTCTTGACCTCGTCGGCCTCCTTCGCGGGCGACACCTTCAGATTTCCGACGAGGATGTCGTTCTTGGCGTCGAGCTTGTCCTCCTCGATCCGGTACTCGAGCTTGGTGGTCAGCTCGCCGCGCCGGATGACCCAGCCGATCGCGCCCTCCACGTAGGGGTTGGCGGTGGGGAGCGCGAGCTTCTTCAGGTCGGCGACCATGTCCACGTAGGTCGGGGCGCCGATCGCGGACAGCTCGCCGCGCACGTCGAGCGCGGAGTCGCCCCCGATCAGCGCCTGCATCGACAGGTTGGCCCGCTGGCTCTTCTTGTTGGACAGATCCCGGACCGTGACCGCCAGCTTGGAGATGTCCTCGGAGAAGGGCGGTGTGGTCGTGCGGTCGAGGAAGCGCACGTAGCCGTCCTCGAGCGCGATCTCCTTGAAGTGCAGGTCCATCGTCTCCAGCGGCCCCGCGGTCTTGGCCGGAGCGCCCGAGCTCGGAGCGGCCGGAGCCGCCGCCGGGGCCTGGGGAGGCGCAGCCGAAGGCGAGCCGACCGGAGTAAACAGCTTCTGCACGTTGATGCCGTCGGGTCCACGGTCGATCTCGGCCGCCGGCGCCTTCAATCGCACCTTCGCCACCCGAGCATGCGTCGGCCATCCGAAGTCGATCCCGTTGATCTCGAGCCGCTCCATGCGCAGCGGCGTCGCCTGGCCGTCCGCCGTCTTCACGGTGAGATCGGTGGCCCAGCTGTTCCCGCGCGAGAGCGCGGTGAGCTTGCCGTTGGTGATACGGACGCGGTTCTGGCTGTCGGAGCTGAACCGGCCCCCGAAGATCGCCGGGAACGGGAAGTAGGCGCGGTAGGGCTCGATCGGCGCGTCCCGCGTGTTCAGCGTCAGGGTCAGGTCGAGCGGCTCGATCTTGACCGCGCCCTTGGCGCCGATCTTCCCCCCGCCCGGCGGATTCATGCTCAACGCCAGGTTGATCGGCCGGACGTTCGGCCACGTCACGTCGTCGAGCTGCACCGCCAGGTTGCTCACTTTCAGCACGGTCGGCGGCGTGGAGACGGACTCGTCGGTGAACGTGGCCGCGGCCTTCAGCGTGACCTTCTCCACCGTCACCTTGAACTCGGGCTCGGCCTTCGCCGGGGAGGCCGGCGGACCCGGAGCGGCAGGAGGCGCCGCAGTGGCCTTGCGAGGCGCAGCCGAAGGCGAGCCGACCGGATCGGGGCTCGCCGGCTTCTCGGCGAGCCCCAAAAGATCGATGCGCTCCTGCTTGTCGCGTACCGCCTTGAGGTCGACGCCCTCGATGTCCACGGTCGCGATCACGACCTCGCGCGAAACCAGGTTGACCTCCTTGAGCCCCACCGCGATGCGAGGCACCGTCAGGAAGGGCGCGCGCTTGCCCGGCTGGCTGAGGGCCAGCGAGGTCAGCGCGAGGTCGCCGGTCACGAGGCCCACCGCCAGCCCGCCCGGCCCCTTGCCCAGCTCGAGCTTGACCGCGATGTCCACGCCGGCGACACCGGAGTCGAGGACCGCGGGCATCGGCGGCAGGTAGGGCACGACCTGGATCAGGCCGAAGTTCTTGATCGAGAACTTCCCGGCGAACGAGGTCGGGGTGAGGTCGATGTCCCGGGCGGAGAACTCGACCGGCGAGTCGTTGAGCGCCGCGCGCACCGCGAGCGTGCCCACCGGCCCGGACGGCCGGGTGGTCAGGTTGCCGGCCTCGATCGTCAGGTCCCGCACCTTCCAGTCGCCGGTGGGCTTGACCGCGCGGTCGGTGACCGTGATGTTGGCGCGGATCAGGGCGAAGTGAGCGAGGGCGACGGTCCAGCGCGACTTCGCCTTGGGGTCGGGCGGCGGAGGCGCGGGCTCGCCCTCCTTCGCGGTCGCCAGCTTGCGGAGGATGTCCGAGAAGTTGAACTCGGTCGGGGTGAACCGCACCAGGTTGACGGTGGGGGCGGTCAGCCGCAGCTCCGGGACCCGGACGTTGCCGAACACGCCCGACCACGGCACCACCCGGACGTCCAGGCGCTCGAACTCGACGAAGGTCTGGGCCGGATCCTGCTCGGCGAGCCGGAATTTCTTGATCGCCACCCGCCCGGTGAACAGGTTGATGTCGATGTCCTCGATGGAAGCGGCCCGCCCGGTGATGGCGGGGATCTGCTTGAGCGCCTGCCACTTCACGATCTCGGGCAGCGACCAGACGAAGGCGATGCCCACCACCAGCAGAGCGGCCAGGACGATCAGCCAGCGCTTCAGCCGGCGGCTCATCGCGCGCATCGTGACCAAGACCGGCGCCTAGACCGGGGCCTGGCCCGAGGACGGCTTGAGGAAGGAGTAGACGCTGGTGAAGTCGCGCCTCCCGAGGCCGTGGGACGAGGCGAGGCGGTACACCTGCTGCGCGGCGGGCGTCACGAAGAGCGGCACCCGGAGATTCCGCGCCGCGTCCACCGCCAGGCCGAGATCCTTGCACATGAGATCGGTCATGAAGCCCGGCTTGTAGTCGTTGCTGGAGGCGGCGGCCGCCATCATACCCGGCACCGGATGCATGAAGCCCATCAGGAACGTGTTGCCGGAGGACTTGGAGATCACGTCGGTGACCACCTTGGGATCCATGCCGAAGCCCTCCGCGATCCGGAACGCTTCGCTCACCGCGACCCCGCAGACCCCCGCGATCAGATTGTTGCAGAGCTTGACGACCTCGCCGCTGCCGACCGCGCCCACGTGGATGACGTTGGTCCCCATCGCGGCCAGCGCGGGCCTGGCCTCCTCGAAATCACCGGCGGCCCCGCCCACCATGATCGCGAGGGTCCCGTCGGTGGCCCGCGGGGTTCCGCCCGAGACCGGCGCGTCCATGAAGCGCACGCCCCGCTCCTGCGCCGCCTTCGCCACCCGCTGCGACACCGCGGGGTCGATGGTGGACATGTCCACGCACAGGGTGCCCTTCCGCGCGGCGGCCAGCACGCCCCCGTCGCCGGTGTACACCGATTCCACGTGCGGCGAGGAGGGCAGCATCGTCACCACGATGTCCGCGGTGGCCACCGCCTCCGCCGCGCTCGCGGCCGCGGTCATGCCCGCCGCCGCCGCCGCGTTCACCGCCTCGGGATTGCTGTCGAACGCGGTCACGGTGAAGCCCTTCTTCACGAGGTTCTTCGCCATGGGCAGCCCCATGGTGCCCACGCCGATGAAGCCGATACGCGTCATGCCTTGCCTCCCTGGGATCGGAGCGAGACGCCCGCCCACTCCTCGATGATCCGCGCGATCGCGGTGTGGTCCTGCTCGGCCATGCCGCGGGCCATCGCGAGACGGTAGACCTCGGCGGCGGCGCGGGCCACCGGCGAGGGCACCCCCGCCTCCTGGGCGAGCCGGCCGTAGCCGTCGAGATCCTTCATCATGAGCCGGATCGCGAAGCCCGCGTCGAAGGCGCCGTTGAGGATGAAGCGCGGGAACTTGTTGTCGCTCGCGTTGGAGCGCCCGCTCGAGGCCTGCAGGATCTCGACCGCACGCGTGGGATCCACTCCGGCCCGGGCCGCCACCGCGACCGCCTCGATGGTCAGTGCGAGGATGCCGCCCGAGCACATGTTGTTCACGAGCTTGATCGCGTGACCCGCGCCGACCGGACCCGCGTGGAAGATGTTCTTGCCCATGCAGGCCAGCACCGGGCGCGCCCGCTCGAGCAGCGCGGGATCGCCGCCGACCATGATGGCGAGCGTGCCCTCCACCGCCCCGCGCACGCCCCCCGAGACCGGCGCGTCGATGAGGGCGGAGCCGCGCGCGCCCACCTCGCGCTCGAGCTCGCGCGTGGCCGAGGGATCGGCCGAGGTCATCTCGAGCACGAGGCTCCCCGGCCGGAGCGCGTCGAGGAGGCCCTTGGCCCCCAGCAGCACCTCCCGCACCTCGCGCGAGGTCGGCAGGATCGTGATGACGGTCTGCGCGGCGGCCGCGACCTCGGCGGGCGAGGCGGCCCACGTGGCCCCGCGGGCCGCGAGCGGGCGCGCCGCCTCCGGTCGAATGTCGTTGACCACCAGAGAGTACCCGCCGTCGATCAAGCGGCCCGCCATCGGCACGCCCATGTTCCCCAGCCCGATGAACCCGATCGACCCATTGGTCGTCATGCGGTTGTTCTATCCCCTCTATTCTTGTATCCGCTCGGCTCGCCTTCGGCTGCACCTCCCCCTACACTGCCCTTCTTGTATCCGCTCGGCTCGCCTTCGGCTGCACCTCCCCCTACACTGCCCTTCTTGTATCCGCTCGGCTCGCCTTCGGCTGCACCTCGCCCTACACTGCCCCCGT
>CAMLFJ010000305.1 GCA_946479205.1 uncultured bacterium
CGGATATGAGAATCGGAACTGAATCATGACCACGAAGCGAGTGACCGCGCCGGTGCGGCCGAAGCTGGCGGGCTCGGTGCTGGAGCTGGTGGGCGGCACGCCCCTGGTGCGCCTCAACCGCATCCCGAAGCCGGGCGGCGCCATCGTGCTGGCCAAGCTCGAATCGCTCAACCCGGGCGGGAGCGTCAAGGACCGCATCGCCCTGGCCATGGTCGAGGACGCGGAACGGCGCGGGGTGCTCGAAGCGGGCGCGACCCTGGTGGAGCCGACCAGCGGCAATACCGGCATCGGACTCGCGATGGTGTGCGCGGTGCGGGGCTATCGCCTGATCCTCACCATGCCCGACGACATGAGCGCGGAGCGGCAGCGGCTGCTCGCGCGCTTCGGGGCCGAGATCCACTTGACCCCCGCCATCGAGGGGATGACCGGCGCCGTCTTCGCGGCCCAGGAGATCTGCCGCGAGCATCCCGGGTACTTCATGCCGATGCAGTTCGAGAATCCCGCGAATCCCGAGGCGCATCGCCGCACCACCGCGCTCGAGATCCTGGAGGCCACCGAGGAGCGGCTCGACGTCTTCGTCGCGGCGGTCGGCACCGGCGGCACCGTGACCGGAGTGGGGGAGGTCCTCAAGGAGCGGTTGCCCGGGGTGCGCGTGGTCGGGGTAGAGCCGGCGCGATCGCCGGTCCTGTCCGGCGGCCGCTTCCGCCCGCACGGCATCCAGGGCATCGGCGCGTCGTTCGTGCCGGGGATCCTGAATCGTTCCGTGCTCGACGACATCATACAGGTGCGCGACGAGGACGCGACCACGATGGCCCGGCGGCTCGCCCGCGAGGAGGGCCTCCTGGTGGGCATCTCCTCCGGGGCCAACGTGTTCGCGGCCTGCCAGGTCGCGGAGACGCGGCCCGCGAACCAGGTCGTGGTCACGGTGCTGTGCGATACTGGCGAGCGCTATCTGAGCGTCACCTTCTAGGAGAGCGGCCATGAGTGTTCAGGTCTACATCCCGACGCCGTTTCGCCGCGCGACCAAGAACGCGGACCGGGTCGCCGTCGAGGCGCCCGACGTGAAGGGTCTCCTCGACGAGCTGGAGGGGCAGTTCGACGGCCTGAAGGGCCTGGTGCGCAACGACCAGGGCGAGGTGCACCATCACGTGAACATCTACGTGAACAACGAGGCCATCGAGGCGCTGCAGGGGCTCGGGACCACGCTCAAGGACGGGGACGAGGTCTCGATCATTCCAGCCCTGGCGGGCGGCGGGCCAGCCCTGGCGGGCGGCCGAGGGTGATCGCGGCGGGATGATCCTGACCCCCGAGGAGCTCGTCCGCGTGCGCGCGCAGGCCGAGGCCGAGTATCCCGCGGAGTGCTGCGGCGTGTTGCTGGTCCGCTCGGCGCCCGCGCCCGACCGGGCCCTGATGCCCTGCCGCAACATCCAGGACGAGCTGCACGCGCAGGATCCGGTGCGGCACCCGCGCAACTCGCGGACCGCCTACTTCATCGACCCCAAGGATCTGCTCGCGATCGGCCGGCGCGAGTCGCAGGGCTACCGGGTCGCCACCATCTACCACTCGCACATCGATACCGGCGCGTACTTCTCGCCCACCGATCGGCAGAACGCCCTCGTCAACGGCGAGCCCGCCTATCCGGACGCGGTGTACGTGGTGGTCTCGGTGCTCGACGGCCGCGTCGCGGACGCGGCCGCCTTCGTCTGGGATACCGCCGCCCGCGATTTCGTCTCCACCGAGTTCCCGAAGGCCTGACCCACCCGTGCCCGACTCCGAAGCCCTCTTCGAGGCCGCGCAGCGCCTGATGCCGGGCGGCGTCAACAGCCCGGTGCGCGCTTTCCGCGGCGTCGGCGGCACGCCCTTCTTCGTGGCCCGCGCCGAGGGGGCGCGGCTCACCGACGTGGACGGCCGCTCCTACGTGGACTTCCTCGGCTCGTGGGGCCCGCTGATCCTGGGGCACGCGGCGGCGCCGGTGGTCGAGGCGGTAAGCGAGGCGGTGCGGCGGGGCACCAGCTACGGCGCCCCGACCGCGGGCGAGGTGGAGATGGCCGAGCTCATCCAGCGCGCGGTGCCCGGCATGGAGATGATGCGGCTCGTCTCCTCGGGGACCGAGGCGGCCATGAGCGCGCTGCGCGTGGCCCGGGGCGCCACCGGCCGCGACTTCATCGTCAAGTTCGAGGGCTGCTACCACGGCCACGCCGACAGCCTGCTCGTCAAGGCGGGCTCGGGCGGCGCGACGTTCGGGGTGCCCGACAGCCTGGGGGTGCCGGCCGCGCTCGCCGCGCTGACCCTCACGGTGCCGTTCAACGACCTGGACGCGGTCCGCGGCCAGCTCGAGGCGCATCCGGGCCAGGTCGCGGCGGTGATCGTGGAGCCGGTGGCCGGCAACATGGGCGTGGTGCCGCCCGCGCCCGGTTTCCTGGCCGGCCTGCGCGAGCTCGCCACGCGCCACGGCAGCCTCCTGATCTTCGACGAGGTGATCACCGGCTTCCGCGTCGGGTGGGGCGGCGCTCAGGCCCTCTACGGGGTTCGCCCGGACCTCACGTGCCTCGGCAAGATCATCGGGGGCGGGCTTCCGGTCGGCGCCTACGGCGGATCACGCGCGGTGATGGAGCGCGTCTCGCCGCTCGGCGGCGTCTACCAGGCGGGCACGCTCTCGGGCAATCCGCTGGCGGTGGCCGCGGGCCTGGCCACGCTGCGCGCGCTCGAGCGCCCGGGAGTCTACGAGCGGCTCGAGGCCCTGGGCGCCCGGGTCGAGCGCGACGTGACCGAGGCCGCGTCGGCGGCGGGGGTTCCGGTACGGATCAACCGGGTCGGGTCCATGCTCACCGTGTTCTTCACCGACGGTCCGGTGACCGATTACGCGTCCGCGAAGCGGGCGGACACCGCGCGCTATGCGAGGTACTTCCATGCGATGCGGGAGGGGGGCGTGTTCCTCGCGCCGTCGCAGTTCGAGGCGGCCTTCGTGTCGCTAGCGCATGGGGACGAGGACCTCGCGGCGGCCGCTCGGGCTTGCCGGGGGGCGATGGAGAAGGCCAAGTAGGGCGAGGCGCAGCCGAAGGCGAGCCGAGCGGATACAAGAAAAGAAGCTAAGGGTCGGCAGCCCACGGCGGCCGCCCCGTCATGGATCGCGGCAAGTGCCCCGCCTTTCGCCAAGCTGTTATTGACACCCGGTTTTTCCACGTGATAGGGTTCACAAGGCTGGAGCCCGGAAACACCTTTTTGCCCCGGTCTTCATCCACGGCACGCCTTTAAAAAGCACGTCCAGCTGGGCTGCGTCGCCTGCCACCGAGTAGGGCGGAGGAGTGGATGAGCGGGATGGATCGTCGGTCGTTCTTCAAGATCGTGGCCACCACGGGCGCCGCGGCGGCCGTCGGCGGTTGCGGCCAGTCGGCCGAGCAGTTCATCCCCTACGTCGTTCCGCCGGACAACATCGTCCCCGGTGTGCCGGCCTACTTCGCGAGCGTCTGTCGCGAGTGCCCGTCCGGCTGCGGCGTCATCGCCAAGAACCGCGACGGCCGCATCGTCAAGCTCGAAGGCAATCCCGACCACCCGTCCAATACCGGCGCCCTCTGCGCGCTCGGGCACGCGGGCCTGCAGGCCCTCTACCATCCGGATCGCTTCCGCGGCCCCCTGAGCGGCGGCAAGCCCGTCGCGTGGGCCGAGGCGGAGAAGCAGCTCGCGGACAAGCTGGGTGCTCTCGCGAAGGGCAAGCAGGGCGCGCGGGTCGCGGTGGTGAGCGCGCTCGAGACCGGCAGCCTCGCCCGCCTCATGGACGAATGGGTGCGGTTGCTCGGCGCCCGGGCGCGGATCGCCTACGAGCCGCTCGGCTTCGAAGCCCTGCGCGCCTCGAACCGCGTGGCCTTCGGTCGCGACGCGATCCCCGACTACGCGATCGGGGAGGCCACCTACCTGGTCTCCTTCGGCGCGGACTTCCTCGAGACGTGGCTGAACAGCGAGGGCTACACCGCCGACTTCGCGCGGATGCACGCCTTCTTCCAGGGCAAGCAGGGCACGTTCGTGCACGTCGAGCCGCGCATGTCGCTGACCGCGGCCAACGCGGACGAGTGGCTGCGCAACGCGCCCGGCACCGAGGGGGCGCTCGCCCTCGCGATGCTCAAGGTGATCGTGGACGAGGGGCTGCAGGCGTCCGGCGCCGATCTCGCCACGCTGCGCGCGGCGGTCCGCGCCGCCGACGTGGAGGCGGCCGCGACCGCCTCCGGCGTCCCCGCCGCGGCGATCAAGAAGGTCGCCCGGGATCTCGCCAAGGCGAAGGCCGGCCTCGTGCTGGGCGGCGGCATGGCCTCGACCTCGACCGGCTCCACCGAGGCGCTCGTCGCGGTCAACCTGCTCAACGCGGCGATCGGCGCGGTGGGCACCCGCGTGCGCTTCGGCGCCGCGTCGCCCTTCAGCCGGGTGAGTCCGTACTCGGACATGGTCGCGCTGACCCAGGCGATGGCGGCGGGCCAGATCGAGGTGCTCGTGCTGGCGGACGTTAACCCGGTCTACGCGATGCCGCCCAAGTCGGGCTTCGCGGAGGCCCTGGCCAAGGTCCCGCTCGTCGTCTCGCTCGCGAGCCGGCCCAACGAGACGACCGCGCGGGCGCACCTGGTCCTGCCGACGCTGCACGCGCTCGAGGCCTGGGGCGACTACGCCTCCGAGGACGGTGTGCTCGGGCTCATGCAGCCGACGATGGGACCCGTGCAGATCGACGGCAAGGCGATCGACGGCAAGGCCACCGGCGACGTCTTCCTCAGCGTCGGCCGCCAGGCCTTGGGGCTCGAAGAAGGCAAGGGCCCGCTCAAGTGGGTCACCTTCGAGGACTTCATCCGCGAGGAGTGGCAGAAGACCGCGAAGGACCACGGAAGCACCGGGGTGTTCACCGAGTTCTGGGAAGCCGCCCTCCGGCGCGGTGGCGTGTGGCGCACCGG
>CAMLFJ010000306.1 GCA_946479205.1 uncultured bacterium
AGGCATGCCTGGGGGAGCACCCCGCGGTGCTGGAGGCCGCGGTGATCGGGCGCGGGGACGCCGACGGGCTCACCAAGGCCCACGCCTTCTGCGTGCTGCAGGGCGGCCAGGTCGGCACCGACGCGCTGGTCGCCGAGCTGCAGGCGCTGGTGCGCAAGCGCCTGGCCGGCTACAAGTCGCCGCGCTGGATCGATTTCGTGCCGGAGCTGCCCAGGACTACCACCGGCAAGATCCAGCGGTTCGCCTTGCGGCCCCGCTAGGATGCGCGTCGTCGTCGAGCGCGTGTCCAAGACCTACACCGACCGGCGGGGGCGGGACGTGGCGGCGCTGAGCCAGGTGGACCTCGTGGTCGAGCCGCAGGAGTTCGTGGCCCTCCTCGGGCCGTCGGGCTGCGGGAAATCCACCCTGCTCAACATCATCGGTGGGCTCCTACCCGCCTCCTCGGGCCGCGTCTACTTCGAGGGCGAGCCGCGCGAGGGCCGGCCGATGGCGGCCACCGTGTTCCAGGAGTTCGCGCTCTTTCCCTGGCGCACGGTGCGGGCCAATGTGGAGTTCGGCCTGGAGGAGCTGGGCGTCTCGGGCTTCGAGCGGGCCGAGCGCACGCGGCACTATCTCGACATGGCGGGCCTGGCCGGCTTCGAGAGCAAGTACCCGCACCAGCTCTCGGGCGGCATGCGCCAGCGCGTGGGCATCGCGCGGGCGCTCGCGGTGGAGCCCGCGGTGCTGCTGCTGGACGAGCCGTTCTCCGCGCTGGACGCCCAGACCCGCACGCTGATGATGGAGGAGCTGCTCGGCATCTGGGCCCGCACCCGGCAGTCCATCCTCTACGTCACGCACAATATCCAGGAGGCGGTGTTCATGGCCGACCGGGTGATCGTGCTCTCGCGGCGGCCGGGCGAGGTGCTCGACACGGTGCCGATCCGCCTCGCCCGCCCGCGCGAGGAGCGCCAGCAGGGCGATCCCGCCTTCATCCAGGCCAGCGATCGCATCTGGGGGCTGATCAAGTCGCAGGCGCAGGCTGCGCTGCTCGAGGGCGACGCGGTGGCGGAGCGCGGCTGATGGCGGTGGAGCGCGTGATCGTGGACGACCGCACCGCCTTCCTGCGGCGGCCCGACCACCGCGCGGTGCGGGTCCTCGCGCTGGCGGGGCTCGTCGTCTTCTGGGAGTTGATCACGCGCACCGGCCTCGTGTCGTCGCTGTTCCTGCCGTCGCCGATCGGCGTGCTCGCCGAGGGCTGGGACATGGCCGTCTCCGGCCAGCTCCACGTGCACCTGCTCACCAGCCTGGAGCGCCTGGCCTGGGGCTTCGCGATCGGCGCGCTGGCCGGCATCAGCGTGGGCGTGGCGGTGGGCTTCTTCTCCCTGGCCGACGCGGTGGTGCAGCCGATCATCGCGGCCACGTTCCCGATCCCCAAGATCGCGCTGCTGCCGCTGCTGATCCTCTGGCTCGGCATCGGGGAGGCGTCCAAGGTGGCGGTGGTGGCGCTCGGCGTGTTCTTCCCGATGGCGATCAACACCTACTCGGGCGTCCGCCAGGCCGATCCGCTGCTGGTCCGGGCCGCCGTCTCCTTCGGCGCGGGGCGGTGGAGCGTGATCCGCAAGGTCATCCTGCCCTCCGCCCTGCCGATGGTCTTCGCCGGCCTCCGGCTGGGGGCGGGCATCGCGCTGCTCCTGCTGGTGGCCGCCGAGCAGATCGCGGCCGACGCGGGCATCGGCTTCCTGATTCTCCAGTCCGGCAACCTGATGGAAACGACCAAGCTCATGGTCGGCATCGTCGTGCTCTCGCTGCTCGGCGTCCTCTCGCACTGGGCACTGAGCGGGCTCGAGCGCGCGGTGATCCGCTGGCGTCACACCTGATCGGAGGCTGCTCGCATGCGACGACTCTCTCGGATGCTCCTGGCGCTCGCGGCGATCGCGGGCGGCATCGTCCTCTCGCCGGTCGCCGAGGCGCAGGCGCCCGCGCCTCTCAAGATCGGTGTGCTCAAGCTGACCTCGTCCGCGCCGATCTTCATCGGCGTCGAGAAGGGCTACTTCAAGGAGTTCGGCGTCGAACCCGAGCTGGTCTACTTCCAGGCGGCGGCGCCCATCGCCACCGCGCTGGCCGCGGGCCAGCTCGACGTGGGCGCCACCGGCGTCACCGCCGCGCTCTACAACATCGTGCTTGGCGGCGAGAAGCTGTGGATCGTCGCCGACAAGGGCCGCGAGTGGCCGGGGTACCCGCTGGTGGCCATCGTGGTGCAGAAGGAGCTGTGGGACAGCGGCGGGCTGCGGTCCATCCGGGATCTCAAGGGCAAGCGCATCGGCGTCACCCAGATCGGCTCCACCTTCCACTACCACATCGGCAACATCCTCGAGAAGGACGGACTCACCCTGGCCGACGTGAAGATCGTGCCGCTCCAGGCCATGGCGGCCACCATGGAGGCGCTGAAGGGCAAGCAGGTGGACGCCATCCTGGTGCCGCAGCCGTTCCCGGGCGCCGCCGAGGCCCAGGGCTTCGGCAAGATCATGGCGTGGGCGGGAGATCTCTACCCCTGGCAGATCGCGACCATCTTCTACTCGGGCAAGTTCGCGACCGATCGCGCCCGCGCGGTGGCTTTCATGAAGGGCTACGTGAAGGCGTCGCGCCACTACCACGACGCCGCGCTCATCCAGAAGGACGGCCGGCTGGTGCCCGGGGCCGGCTACGAGGAGGTCGTGCAGATCACCGCCAAGTACACGGGGGCGCGGCCCGAGGTGATCCGGCTCGGGTTTCCGTTCCAGGACCGCAACGGCCGGCTGCTCGTGACCGATATCGAGCGGCAGATGGCCTGGTGGACGGCCAACGGGTTCATGAAGAAAACGCTGCCGCTCCGGTCCATCGTGGACACCTCCTTCGTGGAGGAGGCGGTGAAGGCGCTCGATAGGTAAGGAACCCCTCACCCTGCCCTCTCCCCAGAGGGGAGAGGGGTAGGGGTGAGGGGTCCGTTCCTGCTATCATGCTCGCAACGTGAGCGCCCCGTTCGAGAAGGTCCTCATCGCGAATCGCGGCGAGATCGCCGTCCGGGTCATCCGGGCGTGCCGCGAGCTCGGCATCAAGACCGTCGCCGTCTTCTCCGAGGCCGATCGCGAGTCCCTCCACGTCCTGCTCGCGGACGAGGCGGTGCCGATCGGACCGCCGCCCGCCAGCGAGAGCTACCTCGTCATCGACAAGCTGATCGCGGCGGCCCGCGCGACCGGGGCCCAGGCGGTGCACCCGGGCTACGGCTTCCTGGCGGAGAACGCGACGTTCGCTCAGGCCTGTCTGGACGCCAGGCTGACCTTCATCGGGCCGCCTCCCGCGGCCATCCGGGCGATGGGCGACAAGATGGCCGCCCGTCGCGTCGCCATCAAGATGGGCGTGCCGGTCGTGCCGGGCACCGAGCAGCCCGTCTCGGACGACGCGGAGGCCGCGCGGGTGGCGGAGCGGGTGGGCTACCCGGTCATGCTGAAGGCGGCGATGGGCGGCGGTGGCAAGGGCATGCGCCTGGTGCGCGCGCCCGGCGAGCTCACGGGGGCCCTGCGGGCCGCGCGCTCGGAGGCGGGCGCCGCGTTCGGCGACGCCGCGGTCTACATCGAGCGCTACGTGGAGGATCCGCGGCACATCGAGATCCAGGTGCTGGCCGACGCGCACGGCGGCGTCGTGTACCTGGGCGAGCGCGAGTGCTCGATCCAGCGGCGGCACCAGAAGCTGGTGGAGGAGAGCCCGTCGCCCTTCGTCACGCCGGAGATGCGGCGGCGGATGGGCGAGGCCGCGTGCCGGGTGGCCGCCGCGGTCGGCTACGTGAACGCGGGCACCGTCGAGTTCCTGGTGGACCGCGAGCGCAACTTCTACTTCCTCGAGATGAACACGCGCCTGCAGGTGGAGCACCCGGTGACCGAGCTGGTGACCGGGCGCGATCTGGTGCGCGACCAGCTCCGCATCGCGGCGGGGGAGAAGCTCGGCTTCGGCCAGGACGACGTGACGCTCCACGGCTGGGCCATCGAGTGCCGCGTCAACGCGGAGGACCCGTTCGCGGGGTTCATCCCGTCGCCCGGCAAGGTGCTGGGGCTGCGGGCGCCGGGCGGGCCCTGGGTGCGCGACGACACCGGCGTCTACGCGGGCTGCACGATCCCGCGCTTCTACGACACGCTCATGGCCAAGCTGATCGTCTGGGGCACCGACCGCGACGCGGCGATCGCGCGCATGACCCGCGCGCTCGGCGAGTACGCGGTGGCGGGCGTGCAGACCACGATCCCGATGCTCCAGCGCATCATCGCGCACCCCGATTTCGTCGCGGGCCGCCTCTCCACCGGCTTCATGGATCGCCTGCTCGCGGCCGACCGGCCGGAGGCGGCGGGCCGGCACCGGAAGATCGCGCTGCTCGCGGCCGCGCTGACCGCCTACGAGCGCGCGGGGCGTCCGGGGCCCGCGGGGATGCTGCCCGCCGCTCCCACCGCCTCGCCCGGCGCCTGGCGGCAGGCGCTGCGCCCAGGCTGGAGGAGCCGGTGAAGTTCGAGGCGCAGGCCGCCGGGGAGACGATCCCGGTCGAGGTCGTGGGCGCCGACGGCCGCTTCACCGTCACCATGGGCGGTGAGCGCCTCGCGGTGGATGCGCGCGCGACCGGGGAGGGCATCTGGTCCATCCTGCTCGGCGGCGCCTCTCACGTGGCCGACGTCACCGAGCAGGACGGTGTCTACGTGGTGGACGTGGAGGGCGAGCGGTACGCGATCCGGGTCGAGGAGGAGTCGCGCTACATCATCCGAACCCGGGGCGCCCAGGGCCAGGTGCCGGGGCAGGTGCTGAAGGCGCCCATGCCGGGCAAGGTGACGCTGATCGAGGTCGCGGTGGGCCAGGCGGTCGCCCCCGGCGACGGGCTCATCGTGCTGGAGGCCATGAAGATGGAGAACGAGTTCAAGGCGCAGGTGGCGG
>CAMLFJ010000307.1 GCA_946479205.1 uncultured bacterium
GACGACCAGCTCGACTACCTCGACCGCGAGATCAAGCTGTTCATCGCGCGGCTCGGGCGCGAGACCATGAGCGCGGACATGGCCCAGAAGGAGATCGCCCTCATCTCCTTCATCGGCAACCTCGAGAACATCGGCGACATCATCGACAAGAACCTGATGGAGCTCGCGCGCAAGAAGCTCTACCAGGGCCGCCGCTTCTCGGAGGCGGGCGAGGCCGAGCTGATCGAGTTCCACTCGCTGGTCTCGAAGAACCTCGAGCGGGCCATCGCCGGCTTCGCGGCCAACGACCGGAGCCTCGCCCAGGAGGTGCTGGACATGCGGCCGCTGGTGCGCCAGCGGGAGCGCGAGCTGCGCGACTCGCACCTGGCCCGGCTGCGGCGCGGGCTGGCCGAATCGCTCGAGACCTCCGAGATCCACCTCGACGTGCTGACCAACCTCAAGCGCATCTCCTCGCACATCACCGCGCTGGTGTACCCGATCCTGGAAGAGGAGCCCTAGAGTGCCTACCCGGCTCCGCATCCTGCTCGTCGCCTCCGAGGTCGCGCCCTTCGCCAAGACCGGGGGGCTCGCCGACGTGGCGGGTGCGCTGCCGCGCGGGCTCGCCGCGCTCGGGCACGACGTGCGCATCCTGCTCCCCAAGTACCGCGGCGCGGAGGCCCACGCGGGCGAGACCCGGGTGGTGGTGCCGAGCATCCGGGTCCCGCTGGGCGATCGGGAGGCCGAGGGCACGCTGATCGAGGGGCGCGCCCCGTCCGGCGTCCCGGTGTACCTGCTCGAGCACGAGCACTACTACGATCGCGACAGCCTGTACGGCACCAGCGACGGCGACTACTGGGACAACTGCGAGCGCTTCGTCTTCTTCTGCCGGGCCGCGCTCGAAGGCATGGCGCGGCTCGACGCGGCGAAGCCCGGCACCCGCTGGCAGCCGCAGGTCATCCACGCCAACGACTGGCAGGCCGGGCTGCTGCCCGTCTACCTGCGCACGCTCTACCGGGATCACCCGCTGCTGGGCAGCCTCGCCAGCGTGTTCACCATCCACAACCTGGCCTACCAGGGCGTCTTCTGGCACTACGACATGCCGATGACCGGGCTCGGCTGGGATCTCTTCACGCCGGCCGGGATCGAATTCTACGGCAAGCTCAACTTCATGAAGGGCGGGCTGGTCTTCTCCGACCTCCTGACCACGGTGAGCCGGACCTACGCGCGCGAGATCCGCACGCCCGCGTTCGGCGCCGGGCTCGAGGGCGTGCTGGAGGATCGCAGCCAGGATCTCCACGGGGTGGTCAACGGCATCGACTACGAGCTGTGGAATCCCCAGAAGGATCCCGCCATCGCCCATCCCTACTCGGCGGAGGACCCGGAGCCGAAGGTGGTGTGTCGCGAGACCCTGCGGCGCGAGCTCGGGCTCGAGGACGGGGCGGGGCCGGTGATCGGGATCATCGCCCGGCTCGCCGAGCAGAAGGGCATGGATCTCGTGCTCGAGGCGCTGCCCGGCATCCTGGAGGAGGGCGGACAGCTCGTGGTGCTGGGCTCGGGCGACGCGCGGCTCGAGGAGGCCTTCCGCGCCGCCGCGGCCGCGCATCCGGGCCGGGTCGCGGTGCGCATCGGGTACGACGACGAGCTCTCTCGCCGCATCTACGCGGGCACCGACGCCTTCCTCATGCCCTCGCGTTACGAGCCCTGCGGGCTGGGCCAGCTCATCGCGCTGCGCTACGGCGGCGCCCCCATCGTGCGGCGCACCGGCGGGCTCGCCGACACCGTCACCGAGTTCGACCCGGCCCGGCGGACCGGCACCGGCTTCGTGTTCGACGCCTTCACGCCGGACGCGCTCCTCGCCGCGGTGCGCCGGGCCGCCGCCACGTACCGGCAGCCCGCGCTCTGGAAGGCGCTGGTCCGCAACGCCATGGCCGAGGACTTCTCCTGGGACGCCTCGGCGCGGGAATACGTTACTCTCTACCGCAAAGCCCTGCGGGCGCGCAGCGCCCGCTAGCCACGGAGGCCCAGCATGAAGAAGATCGAGGCGGTGATCAAGCCGTTCAAGCTCGACGACGTGAAGGAAGCGCTCAACGAGCTGGGCGTCGTCGGCATGACCGTCACCGAGGTCCGCGGCTTCGGGCGCCAGAAGGGGCACACCGAGCTCTACCGCGGCTCGGAGTACACGATCGACTTCCTGCCCAAGGTGAAGGTCGAGGTCGTGGTGCCCGACAGCCTGGTCGACAAGGTGGTCTCGGTCATCTGCCAGTCCGCCAAGACCGGCTCGATCGGCGACGGTAAGGTCTTCGTCCTCTCGATGGGCGAAGCGATCCGCATCAGAACCGGAGAGAAAGGCGAAGACGCCATCTGACCCGCCCTTCACCCTCTCCCCCTTGGGGAGAGGGCAGGGTGAGGGGCCTTCGGGTTCCGTGTCGTCAACCGTTCCGACGCGGTCGACCGTTTACTTCTTCCGGCTCTCCATCTGCGGGGGCCCAGACATGGCCCCCGCACTCCCCCAGATAGCGGACAACCCGTGAAAGACTTGCTCGCGGCCGCGCCAGATAGTCGCGCCGCGCTGCGCCAGCTCAAGGCGCTCGGCTTCGCGGATCCTGCCGGAGCGCTCCGCAACCTGCACGCGGTGACGCCCACGCCGCGCGAGGCCGAGCTGCTCGCGCCCGCGCTGCCCCGCCTGCTCGCCGAGCTGGCCGCCGCGCCCGATCCGGACATGGCGCTGAACAACCTGGAGCGCCTGGGCTCCCAGGGCGAGCACGCCACCTTCCTCCGCTTGCTGAGCGGGCATCCCGGCGCCATCCCGCTGCTCGCGCGCCTCGGCGCGACGAGCCAGTTCCTGGCCGATACCCTCCGCCGCTACCCCACGCTCCTGCCCTGGCTGCTCGAGCCGCGCACGATGCGGCAGTGGCTCGCGGACGAGCTCGCGGAAGACCTGGCCGGGAGCCTCAAGGTTCTGGAGCGTCCGGAGGCGCGGCTCAACGCGCTCCGCCGCTTCAAGTATCGCCAGCTCCTGCGCATCGGCTGCCGCGACATCCTGGGCGACGCCGACCTGACCGTGACCACCGAGGAGCTCTCGCACATGGCCGACGTGTGCCTGGCCGCGGCCTGGGACTGGGCGCGGGAGCGGCTCGAGCGGCTCTACGGCGCGCCGATCGGGCCCGACGGGGCGCCCACCGGGCTCGTGGTCATCGGCATGGGCAAGCTCGGAGGCGAGGAGCTGAATTACTCCTCGGACATCGACCCGGTCTTCGTCTACGGGGACGACGGGGAGACCGCGGGCGGCGAGTCGGGCCGCATCGCCAACGGCGAATTCTTCGCCCAGGCGGTCCGGTCGATCGTGGACACGCTCGAGTCGGTCACCGAGGAGGGCCACGTCTTCCGGGTGGACCTGCGCCTGCGCCCCGAGGGGCGTTCGGGCGCGCTGATCCTGTCGGTGGACGGCTACCGCGCCTACTTCGCGGACCGCGCCGAGATGTGGGAGCGCCAGGCCCTCATCAAGGCCCGCGCCTGCGCGGGAGACGAAGCGGTGGCCGCGCGCTTCTTCGAGGCGGTGCGCCCCTTCGTCTACCGGTCCGGGCTCGACCCGGCCATCGTGCGCGCGGTGCGCGAGATGAAAGCGCAGATCGACCGCGCCCTCCGCGGCAAGGACGCCTCGTCCCGCAACGTCAAGCTCGGCCGCGGCGGCATCCGCGAGGTGGAGTTCCTCGTCCAGGCGATGCAGCTTCTCTACGGCGGCGACGACCCGTGGCTGCGCGAGCGCAACAGCCTGCGCGCGATCTTCCGCCTCACCGAGCGGGGCTACCTGTCGCACGCGCTCGGGCGCGAGCTGGGCGACGCGCTCGTGTACCTGCGCACGGTCGAGCACCGCCTGCAGATCCTCCACGAGTTCCAGACCCACACGCTCCCGGAGGAACCGCGCGCGCTCGGGCTCCTGGCCCGCCGCATGGGCGTGAGCGGGCCCCCCGCCACGGCGGCGCGGCGCTTCATGGTGGAGCACCGGCGCGTCACCGCGCTGGTGCATCGCGCGTTCCGCGAGTTCTTCGCGGCCCCGCCCGCCGCGGCCGCGCGGCCGCTGCGCATCCCGAGCTACACCGCGCTCAAGGCGACCGGCTTCACCGACCCGGACCGCGCCCGCCAGAATCTTCGCCTGGTCCTGGAGGGCCGCCCGCTGATCCCGTACCCGGCCGCGGCGGGCCGCGCGGTGGCCCGCCTGTTCCCGGTGCTGCTGGACGCGCTCTGGCAGAGTCCGGATCCCGACGAGGCCCTGGGCCAGTTCGAGCGATTCGTCTCGGCGGCGGGGCCCCGCACCGCGTACCTCGAGCTCCTGGCCGACCGCCCGGAGCTCCTCACCAATCTGGTCCGGCTCTGCGCGCGGGGCGAGCTCCTGACCGAGCTCCTGATCGCCCAGCCGGAGCTGCTCAACGGGCTGGCGAGCCCGGAGACCTTCGCGGCGCGCAAGCGCGGGCCCGACTTTCGCCGGGAGCTGGCCCCGGTGCTCGCGCCGCGCCTCGCGGCCGGCGAGCGCGCGGACGCCCTGCGGCGGCTCAAGCAGGCGCAGGAGCTCGGCATCATCTGGCGCATGCTGCTCGGGGTGACGGACGCGGAGCGCTTCTCGCTCGAGATGACGGCGCTCGCCGAGGCCACGCTCGCGGTGGCGTGGATGCTGGCCCTCGAGCAGACGGTGGCCCAGCACGGCGGCGTCCCGCGCGACGACAAGGGCCGGCTCGTGCCCGCGGCCATCATCGGCCTCGGCAAGTTCGGCGGGCGCGAGCTCACCACCGGCTCGGATCTCGACCTCTTCGTGGTGTACGGCGGCGCCGGGTTCACCGACGGCGACCCGCCGGTCGAGGCGCACGTCTTCTACGACCACGCGGTGGAGGCGCTGAGCGGTCTCCTGAGCGACATCACCGCGGCCGGCGTGGCCTTCGCGGTCG
>CAMLFJ010000308.1 GCA_946479205.1 uncultured bacterium
TGCCGGGATCTTGCCCTCGGCGAGCCGCTCACGGATCCAGCCGTGGAGCTCGCGCAGCGCCGCGCGGTCGGGCTCGAGGAGGACCACCGCGAGGCCCACGTTCTGGCCGTAGAGCGGATCGTCCACCGCGAAGGCGCAGACGTCGGTGACGCGCGGGCAGCCCACGGCGGCCGCCTCCACCTCGGCGGGGGAGATCTTGAGGCCGCCCTTGTTGATCTCGTCGCGCTCGCGGCCGCGCAGGTGGAGCCGGCCGCGCTCGTCGAGCAGGCCCAGGTCGCCGGTGGCGAAGCGGCCGTTCCGGATCGCCCGCCGCGTCAGCTCATCCTGCCCGAGGTAGCCGCGCATGAGGGCGGGGCTCTCGATCCACACCTCGCCGACCTCGCCCGTCGCGCACGGCGCCGCGTCCGCCCGTTGCACGTGCAGGACCGCGCCCCACGGGGGGCCGATGAGCCCGTCGGCCGGCGTGAACGGGCCGCCGGAGGTGCCCGCCACCCAGCTCCCGGTCTCGGTGAGCCCGTAGGTGTTGAACACCTCCGGCGTGCCGGCCCATCCGCGAATGCTCTCCCAGAGCGTGGCGGGCAGGGGCGCGGAGCCGCAGTGCACCCGGCGGAGCGTACTGCCGCGCGGCGGGCGAGCCACCCGGAGGGCCAGGCGCCACATGGCGGGCACCGAGGAGAGGAAGCTGATGCGGTGCTCGTCGATGATCGCGCCGAGGCGCAGCAGCAGATCGGGACGGAAGGGCGGGGTGATGAAGAGGTCCTGCCCGGCGAGCCAGGGGAAGAGGCTGTTGCAGATCAGCCCGTGCCCGAAGTGGGTCGGCAGCAGGCAGAGTGTGCGGGCGTAGGCGGAGAGCCCGAGCTCGTCGCGCAGCGCGCTCCACCGGGCGGCCAGCGAGGCGTGGGTGTGGACCACGCCCTTGGGCACGCCGCTCGATCCGGAGGTGAAGAGCACGAGGGCGTCGCATGCCGGGCCCGCCTCGTCGGCCGGAAGGTCGGCAGGCGGGAGCGGCTCGGTCGCGTCCACCACCGCGGTTCCGGGCGGGAGTGCCCGGGCGATCGACCCATCGGTGGCGTCGTCCACCACGGCGAAGCGGGGCGCGATCCTCCCGGCCAGGCGCTCGAGCTCGACGCGGGTGAGAGTGGAGTCCAGCGGCACCGCGACGCCGCCCGACCTCCAGACTGCGAGGAGCTCGGCGAAGAACTCGAGACGGTTGCCGAAGTGAAGGAGCACGCGATCGCCGGGACGGAGGCCGCGGCGTTGATAGCGGGCGGTGCGGGCCGAGACCTCGCGCGTCACGGCCGGCGCATCCCAGCGCCGACCGGTCAACGGCTCGACGAGCTGGCCGACGGTCAGCAGGACGCGCACCTCTTCATGACCGTTCTGCATGATACCGCGCCGCACCCGCTGGGAGAAAAACACCACGGGCGCGGCCGAGAAGGGACCGCGCCCGTGATCGGCGCCGGCAGGCTACCCGGCGCCTTCGGCGACGTGAGGCCGCCGCGTTACCGTCGGGCTCCCACCACGAGCAGGACGACTCCGCCGGCCAGCGCGAGCCCGCCCAGGATCGGCGGCAGCGGAATGGTCTTCTCCTTGTCGGCGGTGGCCTTGATGGGCCCGAGATCGATGATCTTCTCGCGCGTGGTGTAGGTGATCCCCTGGTAGGCGAGGGACACCACCCCGATGGCGATCAGCACGATGGCGATGATGAGCACTCCGCTCTTCATGTGAATGTCCTCTCTCAGAAGCGGGCCGTGAAGCGCCCGGCTTTGCTGTCCTTGTGGCGCTGCTCCACGACCTCCCAGTTGACGTTCTCGAGGAAGGCGGCGATGTACGCGTCCCGCCCTCCCGCCCCGTGGTCGACCATGAAGGCGTGCTCGAAGACGTCGAGCACGAGCACCGGGTTGAATCCGGCCGGGTGGCCCTGCTCGTGGCTCGACACCCACCAGTTGAAGAGGCCGCCGGTGGCGGGATCCCGGTAGAGGATTGCCCAGCCGACGCCACGCATGCCGCCGGTCTTGGCGAAGTCCTCGCGCCAGGCCCCCACCGAGCCCCAGGCCGCGCCCAGGTCTACCGCGAGGTCGCTGCCCGGAGAGAGTTTCGAGCCGGAGGCGAGGTTCGCGAAGTAGTACTCGTGGAGCACCATGCCGTCGACCTCGAAGCCGAGACGACGCTTGAGCTCGGCCCACGTGGGCGAGCCCGCCTCGGCCTTGGCCGCGCCGTCGAGAAGCCCGTTGGCGTTCTTGACGTAGGCCTCGTAGAGCTTCCAGTGCTGGCCGATCTGATCGTCGGAGATGCCGGTCAGCGCCTTCGGCTTGATGTGGTCCTGGACCTTGTAGTTCATGGCGAGTCTCGACTAGATCGGCCGTCGACCCTGGATGACCCGGATCAGGACGACCGCGATCGCGATGAGGAGCAGGAGATGGATGAACCCGCCGAGCGTGTAAGAACTGACCATGCCCACCGCCCAGAGCACCAGCAGGATCACGAATATCGTCCAGAGCATGTGCGTCGCCCTCCTGGGTACCGCGAGTAAGAATCCTCGATCTCGTTCGTGCGCCTCTACTACGCACGGCACGTGCCACCACCGCGCGCGGGGCCGAAGTGCCCGATTCCGCGACGCAGAAGGCGAGATGATATGACGCGCGTGACGGAACGTCGCCACGAGGCCGGTCAGGATTACCGAGTAGAACGGTTCCGACTGCGTGCGCTCACACCGAGGTGGCACGTCACTTGCCCGATTCGACGGAAATGAGAACTCCCCGCCCGTTGCAGGTGGTCAACCTTCTGTCGATGGCGGCACAAGTGACGATCGGCCTGACGCGCGCGATGGCGATGGCGCTGGGTGCCCTCGTCCTCGTGACGAGCCTGGTTCCGGTGTTCGCGGTGTGCATGGCCGCGCTCGGCGCGCGGCAGCCCGGACGACTCAGCCGCTCGTCGGGCTCAGCCCGAGGATCCGGCTGATCCCGGCCAGCGGGATCGCGACCCACTCGGGCCGGTTGTCTCGCTCGTAGCGGAGCTCATAGAGCGCCTTCTGCAGCTCGAACGGGGCGCACGCGGCGCCGAGCGCCTCGGGAGTCGCGGGGGCGAGGCGGACCGGGCTCTCGGACACCGCGCCCAGATAACCCGCGAGGAACGCGGCGCGGGCGCGCGCCTCCCACCCGATGAGGGCGGCGAGGGCGGCGGGCCGCTCGGCGGCCGGGCGACGGAGCGCGACCGCGTGGGCCGCGTAGTCGAGGGATCGGAGCATGCCCGCGACATCGCGCAGGGCCGGTTGCTTCCGGCGGCGCTCCGCGAGCGGGCGCGCCGGCTCGCCCTCGAAGTCGATGACCACGAATCCGTCCGGCGTCTTGAGCACCTGGCCCAGGTGGTAATCGCCGTGGATCCGGATCTTCGCGGTCGCGCCCGCGAGTCCGCCCAGCGCCGCGAGCGCGTGCGTCACCGCGTCCGCCACCCGCGCGCCTCCGAATCGCTCGCTCACGTCGGAGGCGGCCAGCTCGCTCGTGATCTCGCCGGCCCACCGCGCGGTGTCGTCGGGGCCGACGGGCTCGGGCCGGAAATCGGCGTCGCGATCGTCGGAGGCGAGCGCGACGTGCAGCCCTCCGGTGATCGCGCCCAGCCGGCGGACGTCGTCGAGGAGCGGGTCGGGTCGGCGCTCGATCTGAGCGCCTCGGCCCCCGAGGACCGAGAGGACGTGGGTCCATCCGTCTCCGGTGTTGGGCACGAACTCCTGGAGCACCGCGAGCGTTGCGGGTCCCCCGGCGCGGGCGTACTCCACCCAGCCCGCGAGCCTCGGCACGTGGCGGAAGGCGGTCCGGCTGGTGAGGAAGCGCGTGATCTCGAGATCCGGGTTGAGGCCGGGCTGGGGCCGGCGGAGCGATTTCAAGACGAGCTCGCCCACCACCACCGAGGTATTGCTCTGCTCGCCGATGAGACGCCGGACGCCCAGCGCGTCCGGGTCGCGGGGGAACACCCAGCCCGGCGTGGGCCGGAAGTCGAAGCGGCCGCGGAGGCCGTCGGGCGAGCGGCCCGCCGCGATCGCCGCGAGGACGCGGCGGCCGAAGCGCGGGTCGTGGTGGGCATCCACCACCGTCTCCGCGCCGGCGCGGACCAGGGCGGCCTCCGGCGCGGCCTCGTCCGATACGGTCACCGGGACATAGTACTGATCGCCGTCCACCGCGAGCAGCAGGAGCACGAGCGGGCCGTCGGGATCGAGCACCGCCCAGTCGAGCACGTCCACCGCCGCGATGCCGCGGGTCTTGGCCGCGAACCAGCGCTGCCGGATCAGGAAGCGCGTGAGATCGGAGCGACCGGGGCCCGAGAGCAGCGCGACGAGCGCGGCGGGGTCAGAGCGGCGCGGCCTCGATGCCATAGAGGGGCTGATCGGGCAGGGGTGGCTGCAGGCGGAACCAGTAGTAGCCATAGGGCGCCAGGCTGATGAAGTAGACGCCGTCGCCGATGGAGGGGAAGCGGGTGTCGCCCAGCATCTCCACCGGAGTGTGGCCACGCCAGGCGCGGAGGTCGAGCTCGACCGGCTGGGCCGAGCCGGCGAGGTTGTGGACCGCGATCACCGTCTCGCCCTCGTGCTCGCGGGCGTGGGCGATCACGCTCTCGTTGGCGGGGCGGAGGAAGGTGAGGGTGCCGCGGCCGAAGACCCGGGTCTTCTTGCGCACCGCGATCAGCCGCTTCATCCAGTTGAGCAGCGAGGAGGGCGTGCGCTGCTGGGACTCCACGTTGATCGCCTGGTAGCCGTAGACGGTGTCCACGATCAAGGGGAGGTAGAGCCGGGCGGTGTCCGCGCGGGAGAAGCCCGCGTTGCGATCGCCGGTCCACTGCATCGGGGTACGGACCCCGTTGCGGTCGCCGAGGTAGATGTTGTCGCCCATCCCGAGCTCGTCGCCGTAGTAGAGGATCGG
>CAMLFJ010000309.1 GCA_946479205.1 uncultured bacterium
GCGCGCCCCGAGCACGAGGGCGTCGGCGGGAACGCGACGGCACCAGTCGGCTTCGAAGATCCGCGCGAGATCGATGCCCAGCGGGTGATCGGGCCACATCGCCGGTGAGGGTACCCGCCGGACGGTTACACGGCGGTTAAGATCCCATGATGGCCGCGCCCACGGGTGGGCGAGGGGACGCTGTGCTATCATCCAGCGTTGCGTATGTCCTCGACGAATCTACTCGATCTGTCGCCCGCCGAGATGGAGGCCCTGGCCGAGAGCCTGGGCGCGCAGCACTACCGGGGCCGCCAGCTCGCCCAGTGGATCTTCGTCAAGAGCGTGACCGACCTGGACGCGATGACCGATCTGCCCAGGGACTTCCGCGCGGCCCTGGCCGCCGCGGCGAGCGTGGACGTGCCGGAGATCGAGCGGCGCACCCCGTCGCAGGACGGCAGCCAGAAGCTCGTGCTCCGCTACCGCGACGGCGCGCGGGTGCAGGCGGTGCTGATGCCCGACGCGGATCGGCTCACGCTCTGCGTCTCCACCCAGGTCGGCTGCGGCTTCGGCTGCGCCTTCTGCTACACGGGCACGATGGGGCTCGAGCGCAACCTGAGCGCCGGCGAGATCGTGGCCCAGGTGGTGGCGGCGCGACAGGGGCTGGCCGAGGGCCTCCGGATCACCCACATCGTCTACATGGGCATGGGCGAGCCCCTCGCGAACTACACCGCCACCGTGAAGTCGCTCCAGCTCCTGACCGACCCGCAGGCCTTCGCGTTCTCGCCCCGCCGGATCACGGTCTCCACGGTGGGCCTGGTGACCGGCATCGAGCGGCTGGCCAAGGAGAACCTCCGGGTCAACCTGGCGGTCTCGCTCCACGCCACCAGCAACGAGATCCGCGACCGGATCATGCCGGTCAACCGGGGCTTCGCGATCGAGGAGCTGCTCGCCGCGTGCCGGCGCTTCCCGCTGCCGTTCCGCCAGCGCATGACCTTCGAGTACGTGCTGCTCGACGACGTCAACGACTCGGTCGAGGACGCGCGCCGCCTCGTGAAGCTGCTCAAGGGCATCCGCGGCAAGATCAACCTGATCCCGTTCAACGACTGGGAGGGCTCGAGCTTCTCGCGGCCACCGCTGGCGCGGATCCTCGACTTCCAGACCGTCCTGCTCGAGCACGGCATCCGGGCGACGGTCCGGTGGAGCAAGGGCGAGGACATCGGCGCCGCCTGCGGCCAGCTCCGCGAGGCGACGGTCACGGCATGAGCGCGCCGGTGACGGTGGCCCTGGCCACCCTCGGCTGCCGTCTCAACCAGGTCGAGTCGCGGGAGATCGGCGCGCTGCTGGAAAGCCGCGGCTTCCGGGTGGTGGAGCCCGCGGCCGGCGCCCAGGTCTTCGTGATCAACACCTGCACGGTGACCGGCCGCGCGGACTTCTCCGATCGCCAGCTCATCCGCCGCGTCGCCCGCGAGAACCCGGACGCCTATCTGGTCGTGACCGGCTGCTTCGCCCAGACCGACCCGGCCGCGGCCGCCGCGATCGCCGGGGTGGACCTGGTCGTGGGCAACCAGGAGAAGTACCGTCTGCCCGAGCTGCTCGGGTCTCTCGCCAAGCGGGCGCGGCCCGACGTCGCGGTGGCGGACATCGGCGCCGCGCGCGACGTGCCGATCGCGCCCTTCGCGCGGGTGACCGGCCGCTCGCGCGCGTTCGTGAAGATCCAGGACGGGTGCCAGCACCGGTGTGCCTTCTGCATCGTGCCGGTCGCGCGCGGGCGGAGCCGGAGCCGGGAGCCGAAGGTCGTGCTCGACCAGGTGCGCGACCTCGTGGCCGCCGGCTACCTCGACGTCACGCTCACCGGCGTGGACATCGGCCACTACGGCCGGGATCTCTACCCCCGCACCACTCTGGCCGCGCTCCTCCGGGAGCTCGCGGAGGTGGACGGGCTCCGATGGCTGCGCCTGTCCTCGGTGCTGCCGTCCTACTTCACGCCCGAGCTGGTCGACGCGATGACGACCCTGCCGGTGATGGCGCCCCATCTGCATCTGCCGCTCCAGAGCGGCAGCGACCGCGTGCTGCGCCTCATGCGGCGGCCCTACACCGTCGCCATGTACCGGGCCCTCGTGGACCGCCTCGCCGCGACGATTCCCGGCCTGGGGCTCGGCGCCGACGTCATCGCCGGCCACCCGGGCGAGACCGAGGACGACTTCGAGGCGACGCTGCGCCTCGTCGAGGCGCTGCCGTTCTCGTCGCTCCACGTGTTCGCCTACTCCGACCGGAAGGGGACGGAGGCGGCGCGCCGGCCCGACCACGTGCCGGCCGCGGTGATCCGCGAGCGGAGCGGGCGCCTGCGCCGGCTGGGCCACGAGAAGAGCCTGGCCTTCCGCCGCGGGCTGGTCGGCCGCCGGCGCGACGCGGTGGTGCTGGGCGCGCGCGATCGGCGCACCGGCCTGCTCGCCGGTCTCACCGACAACTACGTCGAGGTGCTCTTCGACGGCCCCGACACGCTCCGCCGCCGGGTCGTGCCGCTGACGATCACGGAGGCCCACGCGGACCGCACCCACGGGCAGCTCGAGGAGATCGGCGCATGAGCGCGGCCAGGACCAAGGCGGGCGCCGAGCCCGCGCTGGGGATCATCGGAGGCAGCGGGCTCTACGAGATGGAGGGCATCGAGGACCTGCGCTGGGTGCGCGTGCGCACTCCGTTCGGCGATCCGTCGGACGCCTACTGCACGGGCCGGCTCGGCGATCGCCGCGTCATCTTCCTGCCGCGCCACGGCCGCGCCCACCGGATCACGCCCACCGAGATCAACTACCGCGCGAACATCTACGGCCTGAAGGCCCTGGGCGCCCGCTGGGTCATCTCGGTGAGCGCGGTGGGCAGCATGAAGGAGGAGATCCGCCCGCTCGATCTCGTCATCCCCGACCAGTTCTACGACCACACGAAGCGGCGCGTCTCGACCTTCTTCGGCGACGGCATCGTCGCCCACGTGGGGCTCGCCGAGCCGGTCTGCCCGGCCCTCGGCGATCTGCTCGAGACCGGGGGCCGCGAGGCGGGCGCGCGCGTGCACCGCGGCGGCACCTACATCTGCATCGAGGGGCCGCAGTTCTCCACCAAGGGCGAGTCGCAGATCTACCGCCGCTGGGGCGTGTCGGTCATCGGGATGACGAACATGCCCGAGGTCAAGCTGGCCCGCGAGGCCGAGCTCTGCTACGCCACGCTGGCGCTGGCCACCGACTACGACGTGTGGCACGAGAGCCACGCGGCGGTGACGGTGGAGGCGGTCGTGGCCAACCTGCTCAAGAACGTGGCCACCGCGAAGGTCGTGCTCAAGCGCGTCATCCCGCAGGTGGGCAAGACCTGCGGCGCGGGCTGCAGCGACGCGCTGGCCAGCGCGGTCATCACCGGCCCGAAGGCCTTCCCCCCGCGCACCCGGAAGCGGCTCGGCCTGCTGCTCGATCGCTACTTCCCGCCGAAGGGCAAGGGCCGCCGTGGCTGATCGGCCCGTGGTGGCGAATCGGGAGGAGCTCGACGTCGTCGGGATCGGCAACGCGCTGGTCGACGTGCTGAGCCACGCGGACGAGGCCTTCCTCGCGCGCCAGAGCCTGGTGAAGGGGACCATGCTCCTGGTGGACGAGCCGCGCGCCCGCGAGCTGTACGAGGCGATGGGGCCGGGCGTCGAGATGTCGGGGGGCTCGGCCGCCAACACGGTGGTGGGGGTGGCTTCCTTCGGCGCGCGGGCCCACTACGTGGGCAAGGTGCGCGACGACCAGCTCGGCGAGGTCTTCGGCCACGACCTGCGCGCGACCGGGGTGGGCTACGACACGCCCCGCGCCACCGACGGGCCGCCCACCGGGCGCTGCCTCATCCTGGTCACGCCGGACGCCCAGCGCACGATGGGCACGTTCCTGGGCGCTTCGGTGCGGCTCGGTCCGCGCGACATCGACAAGGGCCTCATCGCCCGCGCGAAGATCCTCTACCTCGAGGGCTATCTCTTCGATCCGCCCGAGGCCCAGGAGGCCTTCCGGGCCGCGGCCGCGATGGCGCACGCGGCCGGCGGCAAGGTCTCGCTGACCCTGTCCGACCCGTTCTGCGTGGGACGGCATCGCAAGGCCTTCCTCGACCTGGTGGAGCACCACGTGGACATCCTCTTCGCCAACGAGGCGGAGATCTGCGCGCTGTACGAGGTGGACGAGTTCGACGCCGCGCTGGCCCGCGTGCGCGGGCACTGCGAGATCGCGGCGCTGACCCGGAGCGAGAAGGGCTCGGTGATCGTGGGAGGCGGGCGGACGCACACGGTCGCCGCGCATCCGGTGGCCGCGGTGGTGGACACCACGGGGGCGGGCGATCTCTACGCGGCCGGGGTGCTCTACGGGCTCAGCCAGGGCCTCGACCTGCCGACCTGCGGGCAGCTCGGCTCGCTGGCCGCCGCCGAGGTCATCGCCCACGTGGGCGCCCGGCCGATGGTGCCCCTGGCTCAGCTCGCGAGCGCGATTCTCGGGTAGGGGAGCCCCCATGGCCGATCAGGACCAGCTCGACGCCAAGTACGACCGGCTGGTGGATCTCCTCCGCGGGATGACCCGCGTGATCGTGGCGTTCTCCGGCGGCGTGGACTCGACCTTCCTCGCCCGGGCCGCGAAGGACGCCCTCGGCGACGGCGCGACGCTGGTCACCGCCGACTCGGAGACCTACCCGGCCTCCGAGCTCGAGGAGACGCGGCGGCTGGCCGCCCTGCTCGGCATGCGCCAGGAGGTCATCCGCACCCGCGAGCTCGACCGGCCGGAGTACGCGCGCAACGCGCCGGACCGGTGCTTCCACTGCAAGGAGGAGCTCTTCACGCGGCTTCAGCCGATCGCGCAGGCGGCGGGCACCGCGCAGAGATCGGAAGAGCGTCGTGTAGGGAAAGAGTGTAGATCTCG